>DHIZ01000168.1 GCA_002404055.1 Chloroflexi bacterium UBA4733 | reverse complement strand
CGCCGGCGAAAACCGAATCGTGTGGAAGAGCCCGCCGAGGTCGGTCACCACCGCCAGGTGCATGTCGCCGTCAACCCCCGCGACGGCCACCGCGCTGACGAAACCTGGGTCACCGGCCTGGCCTTTGACGTCGCCGAAGGGCTGCCAGTTGCCCTCCGCTGAGAACCGAATCGTGTGGAACAGGCTGCCGCTGTCAGTCCGGCCGGCCGCCTGGAGATCCCCATTCACGCCAGCGGCCGCCACCTCCGCCGCGTGCCCTGGGTCTCCGATCTGGCCCTTCACGTCACCGAAAGGCTGCCAGCTGCCGTCGGCGTGGCGAATGGTGTGGAAAAGGATTCCCGAGTCGGTAGATCCTACGAGGTGGAATTCTCGGTTGACCTCTGCCACCGCGGCCCGAAGCACGTATCCAGGGTCACCGATCTGCCCTTTGACGTCGCCGAAGGGCTGCCAGCTACCGTCGGGGTGGCGAATCGTGTGTAGTAACTCGCCCGCATCCGTCGCCCCAGATAGCTGGAGCTCTAGGGGGAACGCATTGTCCGTGGTGGTCAAGCCCGAGGGTGTTCCGGCCGGAAAGCGGGCGGTCAGTGCCGCCGTGAATGCATTGAGCGCGTCGTTCCTACCGGTCAGGTACGTGTAGGTCTGCGCCAGTGTGGAAGCCCCCAGCCGCGATGATCTGTGCCCAGCTGTAGTGCAGCTCATAGCGAAGCCAGTTCAGGAACAAACGTAGCGCAGCCGATCGACGCGTAATGGCGGTCGCTGGGATCGGTATTCGTGATCCAGTCGGGCCGGCCGTGGTCGAGCCAGAAGTTCGCGGTGAGGAACAGCTGGGCGGTGGCGCTGCCGTGGTCGGGATGCAACTCTGCGGCCAGAACACGAGACAAACCCTCCCCTGGGCTGGCGCCGCAGTTCCAGTTGCCGGCTGCGGCCATCAGCACTTCGTCGACCTCGGCTGCCACTAACATGCGCGCGAGTTCCTGATCGGTACCATTGAACGCGTTTACCGAGATGCCGGTTGCAGCGCAGGTCGCGTTACTGGCTCCCCCAGATCCAGGCACAATGCTAACGTCGAAAGGTAGGCTGGCAACGCTTGGATTGCCGAACCACGTTCGCAGCCGAGCATAGTCCGCCTCGCACATTGCGAGCACTGCATCTGCCAGTGCGATGCCGTTCGCGCCGAGGCTGTCGTCATAGGAAACGTTGAAGTTCGCCGTCGAACCGCGTGCCACGATCGCCCCGACTGCAACTGCTTCAGCTAGGAACATGTTGTCGCCAGCCGCCGTAACCTGACCGCCTGCCGCTGTTGCCATTGGATCACCCCCGCATTCCGGCCGCAGAATCGCAACCTGAAGTTACGCCTCGCTTCTCCCGAGGTCAACGGCGTGGTGCCAACTCCCGGCCAGCCGCTCCGAACGGGCGGGCGCGCAGGATTCGGGTGATCTGCCGATGACCGGAACCGACGGGATTCCGTGGCCAGGTTTCGGCTTGCCAATGACCGTCCCGGCTGGAGAGGGGTTGGGCTTACTGGGCCATGTATTGGGGGGCTTGGGCATCGTCCTAGTCCTCCACCTTGATCGGAATCGGGCCGGGGCTCCATCGCCCCGGTTTGAATCCGAGAGGGCCGCCCGGGAGGCTTGCCTTTCTCTTTGCCTAGCCCCTGAGCGCCTCCGCTGCCGCCTCGAGGTCGGCGCCCAGATCCTGGAGAATCCCGTTGACCTCGTCCACGGTCAGAGCGTCAGCCGTCAACAGTTTTCGCCCCGCCAAGGTCAAGGCGGTCGCCAACGCTTCGAGGTCGTGCTTCTTTCCCATGCCTGCAGTCTGAGCCCCCAGCGTTGCAGCGTTGCAAGCCCTGTAGGAGGGCAAAACTCGATCCGGCACAACGCATAGCAAGAAAAGTGGCTGGCAAGGCAAACAGCCTCGCTCTTACAAATACGCTACCCGGCCGCCAGCAGCAGTTCTAGAGCACTTGGGTGATGGCGACTAGGCCGCGCGCCACAAGATGTCCCGAGCACGTCGTAAGAGACGCGGTCTCCTGTACCTGGACGCGGTCATTCGCTGCGGTAGATGAGTGCAACCGGGGCGGGCCGGGAGGATCTTAGGCATCAGCGATTCTCCCAACCGTCGCGGTAAGGGAACACCCGACCCCAGAGGATACGAGAAAGGAATCTTCATTCCTCCGCCTGGAGATGAAGTTAGGCGCGGGTGGGCTTAAGGATTACGCATATGCGTAGCCCAACTGAGTAATGTCGAGCTGCGCCGACACTTTAGTGCCCTCGATTGGCGCACGCTGGAGCTTCTCGTTGGTATTCGTCGGCGCCCCTTGAGGATGTGCCTGTTGCCACTGCTCCCACAGGCGGTCGATGTTTGCGTGGTGAAGGAAAAACGCTGGATCTGATGGTGACGCTGAGGTGTCCATATTGCCGCCAACCGCGACGTGTACGCGATCGTGTAGATGCTCCACGGCCAGTTGAAAGGTTGCGAAGTCGGCAATTGCCATCACCGCTGTGACGTCGGTCGCGGTGGGAAGCGGGGACGGGTTCCACGACCTTGTTACGCTCCAAGAGCTCAGGAGCGCGGGCGCGCTGATCGCCATCGGCAGCGCGCGATCACTCACCCAATCCCAGTAAGGAATAGTTACGCCAGCCTTTTCGCGCTGCAAGCGCAGCTCCAATTGGCGGACGAACCGTCGGTGCCAGGCAAGGAAATTCCGACCATTGCTGAGTGGGCCACTCATGTAGTGCACCCCCCAGGCCGCCATGTGGGTCATGCTCATTGCGTCGACGTGGAGGTTCACGAAAGCCCGGTAGGCGGGTGCCTTGGCCTTAACTCCGTGGGTAGCATTTATCACAGCGATTAGATCATCCCAGTCCCCCTGTGCCAAGTTGCGCTGGTTCCTTCTTATGTCAGCCATGCCCTGCCTCCTTTCGCCCTTGTCCAACGTTTCACGCCGGCTCATCGGGACACCATTACGCTGTGCGTGGTTGTTCGACCAATCGATTTGTTGGCGCTTTGCAATCAAAAGGCAGGGCCACCCTGCTGGGGGACGCCGCCCGGGGTCGCCTGGTTCGGGATCAGGTATGCGACGAGTAACTGCGCGACGGTAACGGCCGCACCTGTCAGGGTATTGTTCCAAGTCCAGTTGTTCGCCGACCACGTGCCGACGAGCCCAGCGACTGCGGTGACTGGCGCCGCAAACCATTTCCGGGTGGGAATCCACCTCATCTCATTTACCCCTCAGACCCAAATCAAGAAAGAGCGGTAACCTAGGCTCCGCATGCGGGGCAACACCGTTCCCGGTGGGGCCGCGTGCATGTAATATTCCTTCGCCCAGAGGCTGTCAAGAGAGTCCGCGAAGTTGTGCGGT
>DHIZ01000074.1:9889-51063 GCA_002404055.1 Chloroflexi bacterium UBA4733 | reverse complement strand
CAAAAACCTACCCCAGAAAGCCCCTGACCCCTCCCCCTCACGGGAGAGGGGGAACGCAACCGCTGTGACGGTAGTCTTCGGTCGAAGCTTTGCCCAGCCATTGCCTCAACGCGACCGACATTCCAACTGCGTTCTCTCTCTCCCGTGAGGGGGAGAGAGTCAGAGAGAGGGGTCTCCCCGCTCCAGCACCGCCACGCAGCCGATACGCGGCGTCTGGGTTTCCGGACGCTCAGTGTCGATCACACCGAAGTGTAAATCATAGTCGGCGGCCATAGCCTGGATGCCACGTATCGGGATGCCGGATGGGTGCGCCACCGGACGACCGCGCACCGTGCCGTGCAAGCAGAGTTCCAGGCCGAGAGGGTCACGGATCAGCCGATTGACGTCGCCATCCACATCAGCGTAGTCGCCGGCGCGCCCGCAGACCGGGCAATCGTCCGGCGGGTTGTGGGCATTGCTGGCTTCGTAGCGCACCTGCGCCGCGACGCGATAGAACTCCCGGGGCACACCGTCGATTTCCAGCATCACCTGCTCCATCTCGTTGGCGCGCAATACCTTGTAGTAATAGCGGATGTCCAGCGCGTGCGAGTGGTTATGGCGGTGGTTGGCATAGCCCCGGTACGGCTGCAAGTTGCGGATCGTGGCGCGCGCGTCACAGCGCAGCACGTCGTGGGCATGGCCGGCATCGGCGCGCACGCCCAGGTAGCCGGACATGCTGTCAATCACGAACTGCGCAGCCCGATCGTAGCCGGGCGTCATATCGGCAGACACATAAAACCAGACGTTCGGATAGCGCGGCAGGTTGAAGACCGAGGCATCGGGCAAGAAAACGACCATGGCCTGACATGTTCCTTAACGCTGTGACCCATTTCCACGTAGATTATGTACCTTATCCATCGGTGGGGTCAAGCAATCAGCTTTGGAACCGGCTCCAACCCTGCTCATAGTAGCTAGGGAGAACAGGTCGCAGCAGCGTGTTCACGGAAACACCAGCCTCTTGCTGAAGAATATCCTTGCCGAAGGCAAAGAGGCCGGGCAGCAGCGCATCGTTCAGGTACCGTGTCGGCGCCGTAACCCGGAGGGCAGAGACGCGCAGCGGCGTCTCCCCGGCCAGGACGAAGCCCCAACTGCCGAAGCTGGGTACATCGACGTGGTACGGCACGACGACCGGCCAGACGGAGCCTGCCGTGGCAGCGATACACCAGAACGCTTTGGCGGTGTAGAAGGGCGATGTGGCCTGGGTAACAAAATACCCGTCGGTTGCCAGGTGCGTCCGCACCAGGCCGTAAAACTCTCGCGTGTACAGCTTCTGCAAGGCTTCCGTACGCGGGTCCGGCAGATCGGCAATGATGACATCGAACATGGCCTTGCTTTGCTGGAGATACTGGTAACCGTCAGCATTTACCACGTGCAGGCGTGGAGAAACCAGCGAATGCGCGTTGAGGGTCGCCAGCATCGGCTGCTGCGCGAACAGACTGGTCATGCCGGCATCCAAATCCACAAGCGTGATACTGACCACATCCGGGTACTTCAACACCTCTCGCGCAGCCAGGCCATCGCCGCCACCGATGATCAGGATCTGTTGGTGGCGGCTCACTGCCGCCATCGCCGGGTGAACGAGCGTCTCGTGGTAGCGGTACTCGTCGACCGAACTGAACTGCAGATGGCCGTCGATAAACAGGCGCACGTCGTCGTGCCACTTCGTCACGACAAGCTGCTGGTAGGGCGTCTGCGTGCTCAGGATGATGGGGTAGCGATAGAGCCGCTGCTCCAGCCCAGCCGAAAGCGGATCACTGGCGGCGAACAGCACAAGGAGGGTGACGAGCGCCCCTGCCAGCGTGACTGCTGTCAGCCGGTTCCCCGTCATCTGCCGCCGATAAACTATGGCGGTGACGGAAGCAACCAGCACGTTCAATGTGCCCATCAGCAGGGAGGCGCCCACCATTCCCAGGTGCGGGAGCAGAATGAGTGGAAAAGCCAGCGACCCTAGTAGTCCGCCGAGATAATCGAAGGACAACACGTTGGCCAGGTTGACGCGCAGCCCGCTATTACCCGCTAGTATGCGCGTGACGAGCGGCACTTCCAGCCCGATGAGACCACCGATCGTCACGATTGCGCCGTACATCACGGGCGGAAAGTCCGTAAAGGCGGTACCGTACACGAAAAACAGTAGCGGCACGGACAGTCCCCCCACCAACCCGACAAGCACTTCAATGAGCACGAAGGTGCGGAGCAAGTCATCAAGGACGAGGCGTGAGCACCAGGATCCCACGCCCATTGCTGTGAGGAAGAGGCCGATGGTGACGGAAAACTGCAAAATGGTGTCGCCCTGCAGGTACGATGCCACCGTGCTGATAAGCAATTCGTAGACGATGGCGCAACTGGCGACGACGAATATTGAAAGGAGCAGCACGTAGGGGCCACTGCGGCTGCGCAACGACGACAGCACGACGGACATCCCGCCTGCGTCCGCGCGTGGGCTGTCCGGCTGTTCCAGCGCGGTCAAGTGCCGTCGCCGGTCACGGGAACCACGCCCAGCTAGCCGGTCGGCAGGTTCGGCGCCGGCAGCATCGCCGCATAGATGATGATAGCGACGCCGATAATGAGGGCGCTCATCACGATAGCGGCGGCAATGTTGCCGTTCTTGATCTCCTTGTCGAACCCCATCGGGTCAACGCGATCGATGATGTGGTCCGCTGCCAACAGCAAGAACATGCCTAGCAGCGCCCAGAAGACTACCGATGCGATGTTACTGAGAAAGTGTCCCGCCGCAATTGCCATTATTTCCCTCCATGCCCACCCGTGAAACCGCCGCCGCTGAAGCCATGGGACGGACTACGCCCGGAGCTGCCGCCAAACGGAGCCGAGTAGCCACCGCCGCCACCATACGAGCCGTGATAATAACCGCCGTGCGACCAACTCGGTCCGAAGAACGCCGGTGGATAGTACCCACCGTAGCCGATGCGGTGGCCCCCACCGAAGGCAGAGGCCATTGCCCACACCAGGCAGCACACCACCAGCACAACGGCCAGGATGGGAATCATGCGGTAGTACATGTGCTCCGATCCGCCCTCGCTATCAGTCTTCTCGGTGGTCCGGCGTTGGGTGCTGCCCTTCCGGCAGGGCAGTAGTGGCGTTGGCCGGCAACGCCGGTCCGACGCCCGCCTTTGCCTTTAGCGCGGCCAGTTGCTGATCGACGGCGTCGCCCTGCTCCAGGGCGGCAAAGCGATCCTCAAAGGAATCGCTATCCATCTCAATCGACGCCTTGGCGCGGGCTTCCTGGTCGGAGACCTTCTCCTCCATGCGCGAGAAGCTGGCCATCGCTCCGGTCGTGTTGATGCCGGAGAGGGTGTCGTGGATGCGCTGCTGTGCCTGCGCCGAGCGAGAGCGCGCGATCAGCAGGTCCTTCTTGCGGTCGGCCTCCTGGATCTTCGCTTCCAACTGGTTGAGCGCCGCCTTCAGCGTCTCCACCTGCCCCTTTTGATCGGTGTACTGGCGCTGGAAGCCGTCAGAGATCTGCTGATAGGAGTTCTGGCGCTGCAAGGCCTCGCGGGCCAGGTCGTCGCGGCCCTTGGAGACTGCCAGTTCGGCCTTACGCTGGGAGTCGGTGGCCAGGGCCTGGTTCTCCTGCCAGCGCTGGTAGAGTTTCTGCTCATCGGCGATGCTGGCCGCGACCTGCGTCTTGACCTGGATGAGCTGGTTGTTCATGTCAATGAGTGCCTGCCGAATCACCTTCTCCGGGTTTTCGGCGCGGTCGATCAGGTCGTTCAGGTTGGCACGCACCAGTGTGCTGACACGATCGAGCAGTCCAGGCATGTCCTTACTTCTCCTCTATTTTGCGGCTCCCTGGCCACTTCTCCACTGCTACAAGATACCGGCTATCTGACCCGAGAGATACCGGAATAGGACGCTTGGCGGGGAGCAGTTACCGGACGTCCTCCCCCTGGAAAATCTTCACCTCGTAGGTCTTGATCTCCTTGCCGATGCCTACCTCCATCGTGCCGGTCTGCCGACTGCGGTCATCGGTGATCTCGTTGTCGCCCAGCCGGCGTATGACCAACTGGTCGCCATCGTCGCTTGCCAGATACCAGTATTCTAGCCGCTCGCCGCTCTCACCGCTACGGCGGCTGACCGTGTCACTGGCGAACCCGTGCTCGTCCTGGTGAAAAACCTTCCCGTTGACCGTGACGGTATCGACAATCGGCATTGCGACGTGCTGCGTACACGGTTCGTAGACAGTCAGGGTCAGGCCCTGGTCTTCATCCACGTCCAACCAGAGGCGGCGCTCCGGGCTCTGGATCAGGTAGGTCCACCAGACGTCCCCGCCGTCCCCGCGCAGTTCGTGACGCTGTTCGACAGTGAAGTCCTCCCCGAGATAACTGACCGCGTCACCGACGCGCAGCGTCTGCACCGTGCGCTCGGCCGCCGGGTGCTGCGCGTGACCAAAGAGACGATCAAAGATCACCGATCGTTCCCATCCTTCTTTTGCTCTATGGCCCGTTCGACGCCGTTCCTATCAGCCACGCGTTCGCTAGCCGGTGGTATCAGCCGCGCCAGCATGTCCCCCAACTTCAAGCCGGTCAGCGCTTCCAGCATGGCCGGCGCTTGCGCCACGATCCTGGCAACATCCGCCGTCACGCGGTCGACTCCCGTACCCGAATGCCCATCGGTGGAAACTACGGTGATTGTATCCACTTTTGAGAGCGGCTCGGCGGCGGCCCGCACCATGTCGGGGATAGCGGACAGCATGCGGTCCAGGATCGCCGCCTGCGTATAGCCGCGATAGGCGTCGGCCTTCAGATTCATGGCCTTGGCTTCCGCCTCACCCTTGATCTGGATGACATTCGCTTCCGCTTCCCCGGTCGCCTTGATCACCTCGGCCTGGGCCAGGCCCTGCTGGCGTGCCGCCTCCGCCCGACCGGTGGCTTCCAGGGACAGGCGTTGCCGCTCGCCCTCCGCCAGCGTCTGGATGCGCTGCCGCTCGATCTCCGCCGGCCGCAGCACGGTGGCGATCAGCTCCTTTTCGCGGCGCAGGATCTCCGACTCCTGCACTTTGATCTGCTCCGCCTTCTGGACCTGTTCGACCTGGACCTGAGCGGCCATCACCTGTTGCTGCATGATGTTGGCCTGAATATCGTAGGCCTTGTCGGCTTGCGCTTTCTGGGTCTGCACCGCCCGCGTATAGTCGGCGCGCTTCAATTCCAGGTCACGCTGCGCCTCGGCCTGGCGCGTGGCCGACGCCGTCTCCGCAATGACCCGTTCCTGGTCCGCCATGGCGCGGGCAACGGAGGCCTCGCGCATCGTTTCGGCGCGCCGGATGGCCGTGTCACGTTCCGCTTCGGCCGCGGCGATGTCCGCCTCCCGGCGAATGCGCGCGATGTCCGGCTTGCCCATATTTTCGATGTACTGGTTACGGTCGCGCACTTCCCGGATGGTGAAGGAGATGATCTCCAGGCCCATCTTGGCAAGGTCGTCGGCGGTGGTGGCGCGCAGCTTGTCGGCCACCATCTCCGGCTGCTTGACGATCTGCTCTACCGTGAGTTGACCGACGATGCCGCGCAGGTGGCCTTCCATGACCAGACGGATCAGCCCTTCCCGCGAATCCGGCGCTTTCGACAGGAACTGCTCGGCGGCGGTGAGTATGCTCTCTGGATCCGACTTTACTTTGAGTTGCGTGACCGCCTCCACGTTCACCGCCACGCCCTGTGTCGTGTACATGTCCTGTTGGGGCGCAACATCGAAGCTCATCAACTCCAGCGACAGTTCACGGGCGCTATGGACCATCGGGAAGACCAGCGCGCCCTCACCCTGGAAGATGCGCGTACCGCCAAAGCCGTAGCGAATCAAGGCCTGGTTGGGGCCTACCTTGCGCAACATGCTGGCGAGCAGCGCCAGCGCGACCACCAGTACCAGCACCAGCAGGACAACGATGATGGCGACCGTTTGCATAACCGAGTCACTCCTTTCCAGGTTCAGCCTCGCCTGTATTGGCCGGCTGATTGAGCGTACCGTCCGCTATCACGGGCCGACGGTTCTCGCGCGCTGCGATAAATTGTTCCCACGGTTCAACCAGCGCCAGGCCGTGTTCCACAGTGACGATCACGACCTCTGTGCCACGTTCCAGCGGCACTGTACCGGCAGCACGCGCCCCGATGGACCGCCGCCGCCCCTGCTGGATGTATTGTACTTCGCCCACCCTGCCCTGGCGGATGGGGCTACTGACCGTGCCGACCTGACCCTCCAACACGTAATCCGCCGGGTCCAGCGGCTTTGACTGAGGAGCCAGGACTTTCGCCAGGAATTGGAAGACGACGGCCGCTGCCAGGAGGCCGGCCAGCGCCGCACCGAGGAGGCTGAGCCAGCCCCAACTCCCCAGCGGACCGTGCAGCAAGTAGCCGGCGCCGCCGAACCAGGTGAGAAAGACGAGCAGGCTCATGGCGTTGAAGGGCGAAACGAGGTCAGCGCCGCCGTGCCCCATCTGCCCACTCCCACCATGGGCGGCAGCGTGACCATGGCCCGGTATGTGGATATAAACATGGCCGATGTGCAAGGACGCGTGACCGACCCCGGTCAGGACGGAGAGCAGCACCATGACCAGGCCAAAGCCGAAACAGATCAAATAGAAGGCGGCTAATCCGTCCATCCGCGTCCCCCCTCACTGATCATCGCCCGGCTCCTCGCTTGGATCGCCGCCAGGGCAAGGCCGGCGTGATGACGTGATCGTTGCGCCGCCTGCGTAGCAAGATCAAACTCCTGGTGACGTTCCGCCAATTCTACGCGACGCTGCCAGCGCTCAGCCTCTTGCTCATGGCGCTGGGTTTCCAGCGACCACCAGTCTTCTTCCAGGATGGCGGACATAACGACTTCGCGGTGATTGACCGTGATGTCGCCCCAGGTATCGTTCATCGGTCCTGGTCCTTTCACGCTGGATTCGGCGTGACTGCGGCCGCGGGGAGGACGCGCCCCCCTTGTTCCTGCCTATGTAGTGTATGGCAGATTGCTGCGCCTGGCAAGGGGACACGGAGAGTAAACCGCAAAGTTTTGCTCAGCAAGCGAAGGGTGTTTATACGCGGGCGTAGAAGGCCGCGACTGCGGTCTGCGGCCAAGCCACGAGGGCGACTGCGGTCGCTTGGCCGCCGATCGCAATCGCGGCCCTGGGGCTTGCGGTGCGTCACAATGCTCGCTTGCTGCGCACTCGGAGGAAACGGGGTTCACCCGTACCATCCATTCGCCGACGCCACAGCACCGGGCGACCTGGCGACGTCACCGCCCAGCCATGCGCCCGCGCAGGCTCGCCGGCATCTTCCCCCCCACTGTGCGGTGCGGGGCCAGACCACCCCGGAAATCCGGCGCCTTAATCTGCACTAGCGGGCCCATGTCTGACATGCGCGAGGCTAAACGCGGATGGTGCCGGTCGAGCTCCACATTGGTGGTAATCACCGTTGGAAGACGATAGTTGTACCGATAATTGATGATTTGGAAGAGCTTTTCTTCAGCCCAAGGCGAGTTGCTCTGCGCACCCAGGTCGTCGAGGATGAGCAGCGGCGCCGTGCGCACCTCCTCGAACAGGTCATCGTAGGTCACTGAACTGGACGGCGCAAACGTGGCGCGCAGGTGGTCCAGGAGGTCTGGAACAACCTGGAAGAGCGCCGGCTCTCCGTGCGCGATGCGCTCGTTGGCTATGGCGACGGCCAGGTGAGTCTTGCCGCAGCCAAAGTCCCCAACCAAGACCAGCCACCCTTGCAACTCCGCCACAAAACTCCGTGCTGCCCTCAATGCTCGACCGAGACTGAGGCGAACCTCTTCAACCGTCCATCTACCTTGCAAATCGCTGGGATCGTAGGGAATGTCCTGCGTCGAAAACGTATCGAACGTCATTCCGCGCAGGTGGTCACCCAAGCGGCTCGTCGCGAACATTCGCTCCAGCCGCTGCTGTTGCAACTCCGTCGCCTTGCACCGGCATAGCACGGGCTGGCCGAACAGGACGTGACCAATAGGCACATCGCGGCGCAGCCACCCGGCGCCGCCGCAGAGCGGGCACAAGGTCGCCGGTGGACTCCCCTCAACTGGCACGACAACTTCGTCAGGACTGGACGAGCCGACCGTAGCGGCCGCGCGTAAAGCGGTCGGGATCGCCATTCGGCCAAGGACCGTCCCGATGGCTTGCATCGCCCCTCCCTTCGGTTTCCCAGCGTTCCAGAATGCGCTGGATGTAGCGCCAGGAGCGCCGGTTGCGCTCGGCGGACTCTCGAATAGCATCGCGCACCCAGCCGGCCGGATAGCGCTCCTCGGCGGCGCGCAGCGCATCCGCGATCAGAGGCGTCAGCAGGCCGACGTTCTGTTCGTAGAGGCTGAAGATCGTGGGCTGGTCGGCGTGCAGCGGCGCCCCCATGTCGGAAGCCGCCGCATCGCTGCCGCTGGGCAAGCCATCGGCGGCCGGCAGGGTGGCAACACGAGCCGTCGCCAATGCCCGGCGCCCGGCGGGAGAGTTCAGGAAGTACCAGACCTGTGGCGCTCCGGCGTCGTTGACCTGCAAACGCAACAGCACGCGCCGCACGACGGCACGTTCGATGGCGTCGCGGAGCAAGTCGGCGGCTGGACGGCTCTGACCGGCGCGCAAACTCTTCAGCAGCGCCGGATCATCGTACAGTTCCTGCTCTACCACGTGCCGTTGCTCCGCTTCGCGATTCGTCAGCAACCAGAACACGTGCAGCAACAGCTTCAGTTCGCCCAGGTGATCCAGTTGCGGCAGCAGCCGGACGAAAAACTCATCGGGCACAGCGACCAGCCGCGCCTGCGGGGTGGCGAAGCCGGGGAAGCCGGGCTGGCGTTCGGGGTCAATCATTGGTTGGTTGATGATAAAGTTCCAGGTCTACAAAGCGAGCAGTCTGCTCTAACCAACGTAAGCTTACCTGCCCGACCGGCCCGTTGCGATGCTTGGCGATAATAATGTCGGCGATGCCGTGACGGTCAGTCGAAGGATTGTAGACCTCGTCACGGTAGATGAACATGACGATATCCGCGTCTTGCTCAATTGAGCCGCTCTCTCTTAGGTCCGACAGCATCGGGTGGTGGTCCTGGCGGGACTCGACGCCGCGGGACAACTGGGCGAGGGCGATCACCGGCACGTCCAGTTCCCGCGCCAGGCCCTTCAGGGACCGGGAGATTTCGGAGATCTCCTGCACTCGGTTGCCATCGCCGCGCCCGCGGCCCTGCATGAGTTGCAGGTAGTCGATGATGATCAGGCCGAGCGGCACCTGGGCGGCAAGACGGCGCGCTTTGGCGCGCACCTCCATGGTGGTGATGCCGGGCGTGTCGTCGATATAGATCGGCGCTTCCGACAGGGCGCCGGCAGCAGCAATAATGCGATCCCACTCCTGATCGTCGATATAACCGGTGCGCAGCCGCTGCTGATCGACCGCAGCTTCGATGGACATAAAGCGTTGCACGATCTGTTCAGCGGACATCTCTAGCGCGAACATGCCGACGACGGTGCCGTGCTTCATGGCGCTGCCGTGGGCCATGGACACCGCCATCGCCGTTTTTCCCATGCTAGGCCTCGCTCCGATGATGATGAGGTCCGAAGGCTGCAGGCCGCCGGTAAGGCGATCCAGGTCGGCGAAGCCGGTCGGCACGCCGGCCACCTGACCGCGATGCTGATGGACGTAGTCGATGCGGTCCAGGTAGTCGTGCAGCAAGGTGCGCAGCGGTAAGAAGTCACCGGCCAGGCGGCGCTGGGAGATGGCGAAGAGGATCTGCTCGGCGCGGTCCAGCGTCGCCTCGGTGTCCTCGCTGTCCTCGTAGCCGAGCGTGGCGATCTGCCCTGCGGCGGCGATCAAGCGGCGCATGGTGGCGGTGCGCTCGATGATGCGACCGTAGTGCTCAACGTGGACGGAGGTCGGTACCAGGTTGACGAGAGTCGTCACGTAGGAGGGGCCGCCGACTTCGGTCAGGATGTTACGGCGTTCCAACTCGTCACACAGCGTGATGAGGTCAGCCGGCTCGTGCCGTTCATTGAGGTCGCTAATGGCAGAGTAAATGGACCGGTGGGCCTCGCGGTAGAAGTCGTCGGCCTTGAGGAACTCAGCGACCCGGATATAGGCTTCCGGGTCGATGATCAGACTACCGAGCGTCGACTGTTCGGCCTCAATATTGTGCGGCGGCTGCCGGTCCACCGCCATTCAGCTATCCTTCCTGTACGACGACAGTCACCAATGGACGAAGATCGGAGGCCACGTGGACGGCCACCTGATGGGTACCCAACGTGCGAATCGGCTCTTCCAGCTCGACTCGGCGGCGGTCCACCACGATCTTGGCCTGCTCTTCCAGGGCGTCGCCCACGTCTTTGCTGGAGATCGAACCGTAGAGCTTGCCACCCTCGCCAACGCGCATGGCGAACGTGACGGTCGCCTCTTTCAGGCGATCAGCAAGCGCCTGCAGCTCGGTGCGGTTCTTTTCTTCCCGCTTCTTCTCCTGGTTACGCTGTTCCTGCAAGCGCTTCAGTTGCCCGCTGGTCGCTTCCACCGCCATGCCGCGCGGCAGGAGGAAGTTGCGCGCGTAGCCGTCGGCAACCTCCTTGACATCGCCAACCTTCCCCACCTTGGGAACATCATGAGTCAGGACAAGTTTCACGTCGGCTCTCCGTTCGCATCCTACCACGCCGCCTATTCGGCCATGCTGCACCCGCAGTGGCGGCGGCCATCGCCCTACCCGATCGTACCGTTGGAACTGACCTGGGGCAGCGGAGTATACCCGCCTTGAGAGCCCGTCCCTCCCTGCTATACTGTGACGTGACGATGTGCCTGGCGTAAGGACCTGCTGCCGTGCGGTGGAGAGTTCGGGGCGGCGGCGATGCCGTCATTCAGGTTGAGCGTCCCCTCGTCCTGCCGCTGGTGGGCGTGCTGGGTCTACTGGCCGTGTTCGGCGGCGTCAGCATCCTCTTCGTCGTCTTTTATGCAGTGGCAGCAACCGTGTTGCTCAGCTACCTCTGGACGCGCGCTATCGGCGGCGGACTGGAACTTTCACGGCAGCCCTCGGTTGGTCATCTGCAGGTTGGCTCCCAACTGGAGGAGCGTTTCGTGGCCGTCAACGCCAGTATCTTGCCGATCACCTACCTGGAGATCAACGATCACTCCAACTTCCCCGGCTACCCCGCCTCCAAGGTGGAGACGCTCGGCAGCCGCCAGACGAAGACCTGGCGCATCGAGTGGCAGTGCCGACGCCGCGGGCGCTATCACCTGGGACCGTTGACGATTCGCGCCGGTGATCCGTTCGGCTTTTTCTCGGTGCAGCGTACCTACGCCGATACCATCTCCTTCCTGGTCTTCCCGCCGATTGTCGATCTTCCCGGCATCGACCTGCCGCGCGGCGCTGTCGCCGGTTCCACCAGCGGCGGCGCTCGGGCATTGCAGATCACGAACACCGCCGCCTCCATTCGCGATTACCAGCCAGGCGATAGTTACAAGCGTATCCACTGGCCGACCACCGCCCGGCGCGGCCAGCTCTTCGTCAAGGAGTACGACCTGGAACGGTCCAGCGACCTCTGGATCATCCTCGACATGGACCGCTCGACGCTGCTCGGCGAGGAGGAAGAGTCTACCGAAGAGTATCAGGTGCGCATCGCCGTCGCGCTGGCCAACCGCGTGCTGAAAGAGAACCGGTCGGTCGGTCTCATCGCTTCCAGCGCCGAGCAGATCCTGGTCGCGCCCGATAAGGGCGGCGCGCAGCTCAACCGCATCCTGAGCGAACTGGCTGCCGTGCATGCTGATGGTACTACCCCGCTGAGCAGCACGCTCGGCCTGGCCGGTCCACAGCTGGGGCGCGGCGCCACGGTGGCCGTCATCACCGCCTCCGGGCAGCTCGATTGGGTACGGGGAGCGCTGAGCCTGGCCCAGCATGGCCTCACCCCCATCGCCTTCCTGGTCGATCCTGCTTCCTTCGGCGGCGCTGCACAGGGGTCGGCCGTGGCGTCGGAGGTACTTCGGGCGAACATTCACTGCCACATGGTCAAGCGCGGCCATCGTTTCCGCGTCCTGTCCCAGGAACCGCGCGAGACGAACCGCCCGCGCGTCACCGGCCGCGGCTATCGCCGGGACGTTGCCGGGGTGGTGTGACGAGGCGCTGCTCCGGTGAGCGCCGAATGGTATCCTCCGCCAGTACCGAAACGGTCCCGGCCCGCCTTGCCGGTACGCACAGTGGAACGGAACAGCGTTGGATCGCGCGCAATTCGACTTCTTGAAGACGCTCGTGGAGACGCCCAGCCCTTCAGGGTCAGAGCAGCAAGCAGCCGCCGTGTGGCGCGCCTACGTCGGCACATACGCCGACAGCATCACCACGGACAACCAGGGTAACGTCATCGCTGTCATCAACCCCGGTGGCTCGCCCAGAGTGATGCTTGCCGGCCATGTGGACGAAATCGGCTTTATCATCCGCTTTGTCGACGACAACGGCTTCCTCTATTTCGGCGCCATCGGCGGTTTTGACCCGCTCACGCTGCCCGGTGAACGCGTCCAACTGCTGGGCAAACAGGGCTTGGTGCGCGGCGTCATCGGGCGCAAGGCGCGCCACCTCCAGGCGGCGGACGAGCAGAAGAAGGGCCTGGAGATCGAAGACCTCTGGATCGACATCGGCGCCGCCAACCGCCAGGCCGCCCTGGCGCTGGTCGACGTCGGCACGGCCGGCACGCGCGCTCAGGGTCTGGAAACGCTGACCGACGGCGACCTGATCGTGTCACGAGCGCTGGACAACAAGGCCGGCGCCTACGTGGTGGCACGGGCCCTGGAACTGGCGAAAGCACGGCAGCCAAAGGCCGCAATCTTTGCCGTCGCCACTGTGCAGGAGGAAGTCGGCCTGCGCGGCGCGCGCACCAGCGCCTTCGGCATCAATCCCCAGGTCGGCCTGGCCGTCGACGTGACCCACGCCTCGGACTATCCCACGGCCGATCCCAAGCGCAGCGGCGACATCAAGCTCGGCGCCGGACCGGTCGTTACCTTCGGCCCGACGATCAACCCGCGTGTCGCCGACTTGCTCCTTGCCGCCGGCCAGGCCAGGGGCATCAGCATTCAACGGGAAGCCGAGGGCCGCTCCACCGGCACCGACGCCGACGCGCTGCAGCAGGTGCGCGTCGGCATCGCCACCGGCCTGATCAGCATCGCCCTTCGCTACATGCACACCGGCGCCGAAATCGGCTCCCTCCACGACATCGAACGCAGCGCCGACCTGCTGGCGGAGGCGGCAGCGGGGATTGGGCCGGAGACGAACGTGATTCCGTGAGGGTGACGGGCGCGGGGAAACCCCTTCCGGCTCGCACCACTCGCCAGGTTTCCCCCTGACGGGAGAAACCTTGGGTGCATGGCAGGGGACGACAGCAGACCCCTAGTTTGGGTGTGTCTTGCAGTACCGCGTTGGTGCGGACTGTCGACGCGTCCGTGCCGTTGCCGCAGCACTCCGTCTCGACGATGCTGCGGTCCAGCCGTACCGTCCCGAAGGCGACCGTCCCCTGAAGTGCAGGATCGGTTCCTCCACGGCAGTGGGGGAACCTGGCGAGCGGTGCGAGCCGGAGGGGGCCTGCCTCCGCGCTCAACGGGCGCCGCACAGCAGCAACGGAAACACTGCCTCGGTGACAATGACCGGCGTGTCTGTTCCAGGTGGACAGAACACGACTCTACCCTACCCCGTCCCGGTCGCCGTCCAAAGGAACGATACCGTCGTCGTCTTGTCCTGAAACGTGTTGTCCGCACTCTCCGGCAGCCAGACGGTAAGCCGGAAGTCGGCGGACTTACCCGGCGCCAGCGTCAAATTCAACGGCAACGACGCTACCGCCAGCGGGCCCTGGTATACCGCCTGGCCGTCGTGCGCGACGGTGATGTGCAGCCCCTTGACCGGGTTGGTCCAGAGGATGCCCGCGCCACCCGAAACGGAAAGCGTGTAGGTGCAGGCGAGCGATCCGATGTTGGTCAAATGGACATCACGCACCTGTGCCCCGCCAGGCGTGAGCCGCGTATCGCCGCTGAATGTCGCCGTGGCCGCCGCGCCGCCAGCAGTCGGCGATACTGCAAGCGCAACGGCATCCGCCAGTTGACTGGTGACCGTCGGGCGCGGCGCAGCGACGGTAGGTGCTGTCGCGCTGGCAGCAGGCTGGTGTGTTGGTACGGGGGTAGCCAGTGCTGGCGCGGTTCCGCTGGCCCGAGCGGGCGGAATTCCCGCCACCACGGAGGCGCCGGCAGCGGGGGAGAAGGGCCAGGGACGGTAATTCGCCACACCGATTGGTGCTATGGACCCCGGTACGCGGACCCCGGTTGCCGAGATCACTCCAGCGAGCAGGCTAGCCCCCAGCGTCAACAACCCGATGAGCATCAACCAGACGGCTACAGGCAACAATGCGGCTGAGACCACCGCTCGGAAGCGTGAGTACATGGCCACTCACCCCTCACGTCGCTTGCAACACGGCCATCGGCCGTCAATGGGCCTAGCCTGGTATAACGACCCTATGCTACGGCTTCCCTAACGGACGGAAGATCAACGTAGCAGTTTCAGATGCCCCCCAAACGGATTAGGCGTGCCCTTGGGTGACGATCAGCAAAGGCGCCTGAACGGCATCGGTCCTCAGTATACTGAGATACCAAGGCACACCCTCGTCAGCGAAAGGACACACCGCACATGGTCGCTGCTGCACCCGTAGAGCAAACTTCGCGCCTGTATACCATAGATGATCTGGACAGTTTCCCGGATGATGGTAGGTTACGTGAGTTAGTACATGGGCAAATCGTGGAGTGGGACGTGACGACCTTGTTTCACGACTATATTGCTACTCTGCTCTCGGGATTGCTGCTTGACTACGTGCGTAGGCGCCGGCTGGGCATGGCGGTTGGCGGTGATCCCCACATCATGATCCAGGGGAGTCGCTACGACGCCCGCGGTCCGGACGTTGCCTTCTATGCGCGCCACCGCATCCCCCAGGATCTCAAGGCGTCTGCTGCCGCAACCGCACCGGATTTCGTGATCGAGGTGCTTTCGCCCACGGACCGAGCGGGAGCGGTGCTGGAAAAGACGGGGGACTGGCTCCGCGCCGGCGTGCGTCTCCTTTGGTATGTCAACCCGGAGACGGGAAATACCATCGTCTACCATGACGGCCGGGTGTACCATGTTGCCGCTCACGAAGTTCTTGACGGTGGGGATACCGTACCTGGCTTCACCGTCCGTCTCGCTGACATCTATCAGGAGCTCGCAGAGCTACAATCGCCCGCTGAGAAAGCGCTGGACGATGATGCCCGCGGCTAGATCGCCGGTCAATTGAACGCGCTACCACGATTGGCGGGATGGCAGGGTTACGGCACAACGACCAATGTGTCGGCAGGCGAGACCCCCCGCACCGATGGGGCGTACATCTGGCTCACGACGGCCGATGGCGCTTGAAAGGTTCCGGCTGTTGTCGCCTGGGCGGCGTATATGAAGGTGTGGTCTCCCGGCGCGAGCTTGGTGATGTAGAAGTCCACTTCCTGGTCCCGCCGGTCGATCTGGTCGTAGTTGCGTTGCTGCTGCTGGGCGGTCGTCTGGGTCTGGCTGGTGGCGAGCGCCGGGTTGAGCGCCTCCACTCCAGCAGGCAACGCGTCGTACACCTGCACATAGTCAAGCGGCGCCGCGTTGTGGACGCTCAGCAGCACTTGAATCGGCGTACCGACAGGCAACGGGCCGGTCGCCGGCGCGCCGTCGGCCAGCAGATAGCGGCGCGTGATGGTGAGTTCATTGCCGGAGAGCGGCGCGGCTGCCACGTGGTAGCTCAAGGCTGCCGACCAGAAGACTGGCGTGGCGCTGTCGGTGCTGATCTGCAAGGTGTTGTGTACCTGAATCTGCTGGGTGGTCAGGTGCAGCGCCACCGGCGGCGAGGTGGGCGTTACCGCTACATCTTGCAACAAGCGCCCGTTCCAGAAGACGCGCAGGTGGCCGGAGGCTGCAAAATCGCCGTGGACGAGCAGGAAGTGGTCGAGCGCCATGGCCGCCATCGCGGAGTCGTGGGTGGTGTTCCAGGCGTCGCCTGATCGCGAGGCCAGCAGGTAGCGAGCAGCCTTGAGCGCCAACGAGTTGGCGGGGTCAAGGGTCGAGAAGGCGTCGAGCGCTGCCGCCGTGCTGTAGACCAGAGAGCCGCGCAGCGGCGGGAGGCCAACCTGCTCTTTCCATGATGCCGTCGTCGCCGTCTGCGTCGCCGCTTGGGCCAGACTGTTCAGCAGGCTACGTGCATCGCTGGTATCTCCCACAGCGACGAAGTATTGGGCGAGGTAGCTCTCGCCGTAATCGGCCATATCGCCGTGGCGCGCCAGCAAGCCCTGGACCAGGGGCGATTGTGCGCTCACCGGCTTGCCGGCCAACGCGAGCACGTCCAGCATATAGGCAGCCGTGGCCAGCCCGGCCTTCGACGGGTCCAGTTGGCGCTGCAGGGAGGCAATGCCGCGATCCAGGCTGGTCTGGACGACGGGATAGCCGAGTCGTTTGGCTTCGACCAACCCGTAGACAACGTAGGCCGTCATGTACGGGTCGGTCTGATCATAGCTCCACCAGTTCCAGCCGCCGTCGCCATGCTGAAGGCTGTAGAGTTGCTGGAGGGAGGCCGCTACGTGGCTGTCCAAATCGGGCGGCAATTGCTGTTGCACTGTCGTCAGGCCGGCCTTGGCGTAGGTCTCCCTGGCCAGAATGGCGGGGAGGAAACTGCTCACCGTCTGCTCAGCGCAGGCGTAGGGATACCCCTCCAGGTAGCGACTGCCGGCCAGCACGCCGCCGGCCAAGCTGGGTGTGACGGCCAGTTGCAGCGATGCCGAGCCGGCAATGGCGGCAGCGGGCAGATCGAGCGACGCGGATGTCGTGCTGCTGGCTTCGCCCGCGCTCGTGACGCTGCCCGCCGCCCCACCGGCCGAAACGGGCAGCGTGACTTTCACCGCGTCCGACAGACTGCCCGCCTGTGCATCTACTGTGATCGCCGCGTCACCAACGCCACCGACTGTCGCTCCCCAACGCAACACCACGCTGCCGTGCGCCGGCGCCGTCACCTGCTGCCTGGCTGCAGTGGCAAGGCTCAAGGCCGGACTGCTCAGGGTTGCACTGCCGGACACGTCACGATCAGTGGCGTTCGTCACGGTTGCCGCCAGGCTGACGTGGTCACCGCTGACCAGGAAGCGCGGGAATGCCGGGTCGACGTGGAATGTCTTGGTGCTTACCACGTCGTCAGTGACGTAGCCGACGTCGGTGTTCGTCGTCGCGCCGATGGCCGTGAGCCGCCAGGTCGTCAGGCTGTCCGGCATGGTGAGTTGCACCGTGGCTTTGCCGTCGGCTCCGGTCTGGACGGCGGGGGACCAGTAGCCGGTGTCGGGGAAGTCGCTGCGTAATTGGGACTCCGCGCCACCCCCACCACCGCCGCCGCCCTGGCCCCCAATCTTTCCGGCCCGCGCGTTCAACGACGCGCCGGTGCGCAACTGCACAGCGCGGACGGAATAGAAGGCGGCCTTGATCGTCGGCGGTGTCTGTCGCGCCAGCGCGTAGATCGCCTCGTCGACCATGCCGAGCGAGAACTCGCCTTGCGCCGGTTTGCCGTCCGGCCCCGTCGCCGTCAAGGTCACGGCTGCCTGCTCGCCGGGGCTGTACTGCTGGCGGTCCGTCGTCAGTTGCACGTGCAAATAACGGGTAGTCGCCGGCACACGCAGCGGCGCTTCACCGCTGAGGATGCGTCCCTGTCCCTGGACAGCCACCGTCACTTGCACGTTGGGCAGGTCATCGGCCGTCACGGGTAGGTCCAGGGTGGTGCTCTTGCCGGCAAACTGGATCACCTGGTGGGAATAGATCTGGCCACGGGCCACCGTCACCAGCGCCGACACGCCGGTCAGCGGTGACAGCACCTGGAGATGCGCGATGTCGCCCACGGCATAGCTCGGTTTGTCGGCCAGCACGGAGAGCCGGTCCCCGGCGGCGGCGTAGGGCGCGAGTACACCGCTGGAGCCGGCCGCCCAGAGGTACAGGTCCAGCGTGACCGTGTTTCCCCGTTGGTCCAGCACGGAACAGCCGAGCCGATAGGGCGACGCCTGGGGCAGGATCAGCCCCGTCACCACGCGGCCGTCACTGCCGGACGTCAGCGCGAAATGGTAGGCAGGTATCTCCACCAGGTTGTAGACCGGATAGGCTTCCTTGGGGTCGCCTTGCTGCGTCACGTTGTAGGTTTGCTGGTACACATCGCAACGTATCGGCACGCCGGCAACCGGCCGGTTCTGGAGGTCATCGACAGTGAAGGTCGTCGGCAGCGGCTGACCACGCACGGCGGCGTAGGAGAGGGGTTGGCCGTATAGGGCGAGCGCGCCGCGGTGGACGATGACGGCTGCCGCGTTCGTGACGGGATCGTTGGCCGCATCGCTGACCGTCGCCTCCAGGGCATAACGCTGCGACAGCGTCGCCTTGCCCAGGTTGGCCGGCACGGAGAAAGTCGCATTTCCCTGCGCATCCAGCGTGCCGTTGTAACTGCTGACCGGCGAGCCGTAGGCGCCGCCCTGATAGCCACCGAGCTCGGCCTCTTCGGGGTCCTGCCGGGGGCTACCCGGGGCGGTGGGGTCGAACCACGAACTGCTGAACACGCGCAGCGTTACCTTGCCACGAGCCACAGGCTGGTCAAAATAGTAGCGAGCGTTGACCGTCACCGGGATGCGGTCGCCGCTGACCCAGGGCTGGCCGGGCGTGCTGACCGCGACCGCGTAGGCCGGCTTTCGGTATTCCTCGACCTGGAAGCTGCCATAGTAGGAGTCCTGTTGAGCGATCGCGCCGGTGCTGGTGCTGACCGAGAAGCTACAGTAACCGCTGGCAAGGTCGTCGGCCAGGGGGATGTCGAGCGCGAAGCTGCCGGTCGCATCGAGCGTCACCTGCCGCGACAGCAGCGTCGTGCCGTTGACCGGTCCGGTCAGGCTGACGGTCACCGGGATGCTGCCCGGCAATTGGTAATGGACGTCGTTGTCCTGGCGGACGACGCCGCGCATGTGGACAATGTCGCCCGGTCGGTAGATCGGGCGGTCGGTGTAGGCGTAGAGGCTGTACCGGCCGGCAGCGCTGACGTAGCCGCCGCCGCTGAAGCCGTCGGCGGTACCGCCCACAGCCAGGTCGTTGCCGCTGCCGGAGAACACCAGCAAGCCTGGCGGCTGCGCTTGCCCACGCGGTTGCGCCTGCAGCGGCACTGCGCCCTGGAAGACGCCGTCCGTCCCTGTCGTGCCGGTGAGCAGTTGCTTGCCGGTATCGGCATCCACGATCGTCAGGTCAGCCCCAGCGACCGGTGCGCCGGTCGCCAGGGTAGTGAGCCACACCAAAGCGCCGACCGGCGATTGCTGGACCAACACGCCGCGGTCGCTCACCACCAGGAACTGCCCCGTCACACCGTCGCCGATGCTAGACTCATCAACGTAATAGATGCCAGGGCTGGCGACGCCTGGCACGCTGACAAAGGTTGTCACATCCAGCTCCGGGTGTGGAAAAGGCGCGTCGATGCTGGCGAGACGCTGGAAGCGGCTGACGTCAACCGGCGCACTACCGCCGTTCGCCTGCTTCGCGGTATACGCCGCCAGGAAGGCGGCGGTGGTCGGGACGCGATAGGCCGTCAACGTGACGCTCGGGACCTGGTAGGCCGAGAAGGCCACCTGCTGCGCACCGGTCGCGGTGGCGAAGATGATACGCTGACCCGTGACGTAGATGTGGCGGCTGTCGTTCGGCGGCGACTGGCCGGTCGCAAATTGCCACTGCTTCCCGGCAGCCAGGGTGCGGCCCGACGTGTCGCGTACCCCCGTGCCGAGCGTCACCGTGTAGGACGCCGACGCCGCCAACGGCCGGGTGGGCACGAAGGTGGCAATTCGGCCATTCACCTGCCACGCCCCCGCCACGGGCGGCGAGATGCTGAGGTTCGGCCCCAGCGTCGCCGCGTCCGGCTGATGGCTGAAGGTCACGTTGACGACCGCATTGAAGGGTACAAAGCGGGCGTCCGGCGCGGGGCTGACTTCCAGCGCCTGAAACGTCGGCTCAGTGACAAAACTCCAGTCGATGGCGGTCGGTAAGGGCTGACCGGCGGCCGTACGGGCAGCGCTACCGATGGCGAGCGACACCAGGGTACCGTCAGGCCAGGGCTGAGAAGGCGTGTAGGTCAGGCTGGTACCCTGCCAGCTCACAGTGCCGGGAACCGGCGGATTGATCGTGAGAGCCTGTTGCACCGTTGCCTGGTCCATCGGCTGCGAGAACGCGACATGCAGCAGATCATTCAGCGCCACCTCGCCATCCGGCTGCCCAATGCTCCACTGCACCGCCGGTGGGGGCGCCGCCGTTGGGCTTGGCGCCATTGTGCTGCTCGCCACGGTGGTGGATGGCCAGTTGGCAGTGGCGGTCGTCAGCGAAGCAGTTGCCACTGCAGCTATTGCCGGCGTGGAAGCCGGGACCGCAGCTCGCTGCCCAAAGGCGCAACTGCTGAGCAAGCTGACCAGCAACAGCAGCGAGCAACCGAGCGGGGCGCGGCGCGGCGTATGCAACATGCGTGGAGTCCTCTCCCGCGCAATGATACAGGAGGAGCGAACCGCTGGTCGGCCGGCCCACCCTACGATTCATCGTGGGGTGCGCGTGCCACCCGCCTCTGCCTATTCAACATGACATGACGCTACCATAGGCGAGTACTCGCACGTACACTCCCAGGGACCGTACCCGCATCGCGCCACGCCGGCTTCCCCCGGCAACGAAAGGAACCAAATCCCGTGACAAACGCCGCCCTCGTCTCCGCCTCGGCGCGCCGGCCCTTCGGCGCCACCGGCCTGCTGGTTGATCCGCTGTGCATCGGCTGCGCCGAACTGGGCGACATGCCGGAGACCTTCGCCTATGCAGTAGACCAGGCATCGGCGCTCACAACCATCCGGGCCATCTTTCAAGGGCCAATCAACTTCATCGACACGGCTGCCTCGTACGGCGATGGGGAGAGCGAACGACGCCTCGGCCTGGTCATCCGGGAGCTCGGCGGCGTGCCGGATGGCTACGTGCTGGCGACCAAGGCCGATCGCCACCTCCAGACCGGTGACTTCAGCGGCGACCAGATTCGGCGCAGCATCGAACGCAGCCTGCGCCTGCTGGGGCTGGATCACCTGCCAATGCTGTACCTCCATGACCCGGAACACGCCGCCTTCGAAGCGATCATGGCACCCGGCGGCCCGGTCGAGGTGATGCGCTCTTTCGTGGACCAGGGGGTCGTCGGCCACATCGGCGTGGCCGGCGGACCGATCGACCTCATGGTTCGCTACGTGGAGACCGGAGCCTTTGAGGCGGTCATCACTCACAACCGCTACACGTTGCTCAATCGCTCCGCCGATCCGCTGCTGACCGTCGCCGCGTCGCGCGGGCTGGGTGTGGCCAACGCCGCGCCCTATGGCAGTGGCATCCTGGCCAAAGGGCCTTCCGCCTACCCCCGCTATGCCTATCAGGACGCCGCGGACGACGTGATCGCGCGTACACGCCAGATCGAAGCGCTGTGCCGGGAGGCGGGAGTTCCGATGGCGGCCGTCGCCTTGCAATTCTCCCTGCGCGACCCGCGCATCCATTCCACGATCGTCGGCATGTCAAAGCCGGAGCGACTGCAACAAACGCTAGACCTGGCGGCAACGCCGATCCCGGAAGCCCTCTGGGCAGCAGTCGAAGGCGTGGCCAGACCGACAATGACGGACCCAGAAGCCAACCGGTACCGCTAGCGGCAAGTTATAGGCGGTAGAAGGTGACCGCGTTGCCGGCCCAGAGTTTGCGACGGCTCTCTAGCGGCAGGTCGCTGGTGAGCGTATCCAGGGTCTCCACCCAACGGCGATAGGCGGCGGCCTCCAGCACGACTGGCCAGTCGCCGCCGAAGGCGACGCGGTCAGGGCTGAAGACCTCCAGCGCGTGCCGGATGTACGGTTTGACGTCTGCAACGGTCCAGTTTTGTTGGTTGGCCTCCGTCAGCACGCCACTGATCTTGCAGGAGACGTTGGGGAAGGCGGCAAGTTGCCGCATCTGCTGCCGCCAGGGATCGAGCGCCTGCGCGGCAATATCCGGCTTGGCGATGTGGTCCAGCATGAACTGCGTGTTCGGGCACTGCTGCACCAACTTCACGGTGTTTTGCAGGTGTTGATGCCGGAGACACAGGTCGAACGACAGGCCATAGTCGGGAAGCAACTGGACGCCGCGCACAAAATCCGCTTGCAGACAGAAGTCGACGGGCGCTCCCTGGTAGATGCGCCGGACCCCCTTGATGAGCGGACTGATGAGCACGAGCGCATCCAGATAGGCGCGCACGCGCTCGCCGTATTCCAGCGGCGCGAACGGCACGATGCCCCGAATACGCGCGTCCCGCCGCGCCAGGTCGGCCACCCACTGTGCCTCCAGCAAGGCGTAGCTCTCGGCCACCTCGGTCTGGACATAGACCAACCCCTCCACGTCCAGTCCAGCCGACGCCTCGGTGTATTCGCTCAGCCCGTATCGCCGGTTGAGCAGCGGATTGCCGTCCAACCAGGGCATCCGGAAGTGTTCCGGGTCCCAGAGGTGGACGTGGGCATCAACGATTGGCAGATTAGGCACCCTGGATTCCCCTTCGGCTCTCCGCTATTCCCCGCCTGTGGCTCAGGCCAACACGACATAGTATGGTCACGTGACCGGGAAAGTACCGGCCAGGACGTGGCAGTACACCTCCACCGTCTGCGCCGCCGCTCGATCCCAGGTGAAGAGCCGAGCGCGTTCTGTCCCCGCCTGCCGGAGGCGGCGCGCCAGGAGCGGGTCGCCCAGGACTTGCTCCATTGCCGCCGCCAGTGCTTCGGCATTCGTCGGGTCGACCAGGAGCGCCGCGGCGCCGACCGTTTCCGGTAGCGCTGTGCTATTGGAGCAAACGACCGGCGTGCCACAGGCCATCGCTTCCAGGGCCGGGATGCCGAAACCCTCGTAGAGTGACGGGAAAGCGAAGAGGGCCGCGCCGCTATACAGCGCGGCCAGATCGGCGTCGGCAACATAGCCGGGGATGACGACGCTACCGGCCAGTCCCGCTTGCTCAATCTGTTCGTGGAGGGGCGCGTACCGCCAGAGCGTGGGCCCGGCCAGCACAAGTTGCATATCAGGCAAACGCGCGTGGAGCAGCGAGAAGGCGCGAATCAGCAGCCGGAGGTTTTTGCGTTCCTGTTGGGCGCCGACGCTCAATATATAGGGCAGCTGCAGGCCCAGGCGCGTCAGGACAGAACGTTGTTCCTGCTCCGAAACTGGATGAAACCGGCTTGATAGGGCCGGCGGCACAATATACTCGCCTGGCGGCAATCGGGGCAAAAATCGCTCCAGGTCGGCCCGTGCATGGCGACTCACCGTAATAACACCGTCAACGTTCCCCAGCATCGCCGGCAGGTAGTGCCGCTGCAGGAAGTTGTTGATCCACGGATAGCCTTCCGGGTAGCGATAAGCGATCGCATCATGTATCGTCACCACGCGCCTGAAATCCGCGATGCGACGACTAAAAGGAAATGGGGCGATGCCCGCCGGATCGTGGACGAGATCAAGCCGTCGTCGGCGTGCAGCCACGGCGATCGTCAGGCCACCGAGTAGCATCAGCGTCGGCAGGCGTTGGCAACCGGCGAGATGGACGCTACGCACGCCTGGCTGCCGGCGAAAAGGGCCACGACGGTACGGCGTGAGATAGACCATTTCCACGTCATCACGCTCTAGCAGCGCGCGGCCCAGCTCCAGGGTGACGCGCGTGATACCGGACAGGGGACGCTCCACGCCGTACGTGACAAGACCGACGCGCGGCTTGCTTATCGCGTACCTCCTTGCGCCGGGTCAGTACCGGGAGCGGCAAAGAGGTAGTCCGTCACCGACATGTCAGCCGGCACAATGGCCGAGTCCACCAGGTGAGGGATACCGGAGTGATCGAGACAGAAGCAACGATAGCCCACAGCGGCAAGGTCCTGCCGAAGAGCTTCAAACGTCGTGCCTGCTGCCGCCAACAGAAACTGGTTGCATTCGCAGATGAGGTAACGAATGGCGTGCGATCCAAGGAGACGCTCCATTCCCCGTATCGCCGCTGCTTCGCCGCCTTCCAGGTCCAGCTTGACCAGCTTGATGCTCGTCAGCCCCTTGCCTGCCGCGTATTCATCAAGCGTGCAGGCCGCGACATCGACGCTGGCACCGCGCTGCATGCGTACGCTCGTAGCCCCCCAGTAGGCGGCGGTTCCGGTGCGTGTATCCAGCGGGATTTCCAGAGAGAGCGGGACATTGGATTCGCTTAGCGCGACCTGATTCCGAAGAACATTGGCAAAGCCATTGAGGGCGATATTCGCATCAAGTGCGGCGACAGTCACCGGCACCGGTTCGAAGCAGTGAACCGCTCCCGCAATGCCGACACAAACGGCTCCCAGCAAGGTAAAGTAGCCGATATTGGCGCCACCATCAATGAAGACATCGCCAGACTGGAGCAGTCTCCCGATGAGCCGCGTCGCTGCCGGTTCGTAGGTGCGGAGCACGTACATCTGGGCCTGGAAGCGGTCGCTCACATTGAGGTGCATGCGAAAGCCCGCATGCAAACGAGCGGTGACACTTCCCTGTGGCCGCAACAGCCGCACCGCAAGATCGGCAAGTGCAAGCTGGATACGCCGGTTCGGCGCCGCCCGGATGGCAAATCCAACAGGCGCAAGTGAACGCAAGGACCTCCTCCTTACCGATTCCCTGGTCCGATTGTGGGTTGGGCTGACGCGCCGACTCCCTACTCTACACTCTACACAGAGTAGCAGCGTATGGGCCCGATGACCAACCGCCCTTGCCGCCACCCGTTATGGGTGGACAACCTGTGAGGGGCGAAAGCATCTCCGTTTGTGTTATAGCGGTATCGTGCGCGGCTTCACGCTGTGCTCAATTACCTCGGTTATAGTGGCTGCGTGGGAGTCCGGTCTTGGAGGTAACGACGTGCAACACACCGCGAAACCGCTCCTGAGCGTGCTCGTACCGGTCTGGAAGGAACGGCGGCACATAACGACGCTGGTCGCTTTCTTTCGGGCCCTCGACTACCAGCCGCGGGAACTGGTGTTGTGCGCGGGCGGGCCGGACGGGAGCTACGAGGAGGCGTTGCGCCATGCTGCGGACGACATCATCGTTCTGGAGCAGCATCCCGGCGAAGGGAAGCAACGCGCGCTCGAGCGGAGCTTCCAGGCCTGTCGCGGCGCTCTGCTGTTCCTGTCCGATGCCGACGCTCGACTGGCGGAGGAGGCGATCAGCGCCACGCTCGCTCCAATTCTGGCGGGCGAGGTCGAGGCCGCCACAGGGACACGTGAGCCGTTGCCGGAACTGCGGTCGCTGCCTATCATCGCCTACCAGTGGGCACTGGAAGTCGCCGGTAACGCCGCCATCCCCGACTCGTCGCCCGGCATGCTCGGCAGCAACACTGCACTGACGCGGCAGGCTGCGCTGCGCGCCGGCAGCTTCAACTGGGAAGCGCGTACCGGCACCGACTACGTGTTGGCCTGCAAACTGCGGCAGGTTGGTGTCAGCATCCGCTTTGTCCGCACCAGCCGCATGCCTGTGGGTCTGGCGACGAACCTGCGCGACTACAGCCGCCAGCGCTCCCGCTGGCTGCGCAACCTCGTGCTGGTGGGGCGGCGCTTCGGCGATTGGAACGTGGTGCGCCAGGGCATCCAACCCATGCTGGTGGGCAGCGTGTTCGTGCTGCTGCCCCTGGCCCCTGGGCGGCTGCGCCGACCGGCGCTGCTGCTCTGGGTCGCCGCACTGCTCACGGGCTGGCAACGACGCATCGGCTACACCCAGGCCGGCCCGCCGGAAGTCCGCGCCATGTTCCCTAAGCGTCGCTGGCCCTTGCTGTTGCTCTATACGCTCGTCGACCTCTGCACCTGGGCACGCGCTGCCGCCGAGTCCGTCGTGCCTGCCTGGCGCGGACGCTGGTGATACAACACCGGTTATACTGGAAAATCTGGCGCTTCCCCCACCGTATCGTTTGGATGCATGTGTGCCGACTCAACTGACCTCCGGCCTGGCGGGTGGACTGTTCCACGCGCTGTTCGCCGGCCTCGTCGCCGTACGTTACCTCTGGCCCGTCTGGCTGTTCATCGCGGTGCTCTGGCTGCTCACCCGGGCGATGCGTGCCGTCGGTCGCTTCTTCGGCTTTACCAGCGTTGCCGTCAAACCTCGGAAGCCCATAGCCCGCCCACGACGCTGAGGGTTCGGGTGATCAACTGGTCCCGCACAACTCGACGGTCGCTCGGTAGCTGCCGACCTCCTCGTACACGTTGACAATCTCCATGCGTTCCCTCGTAGATTTGGTGGAAACCCGCGGCTGCGACCTGCTGCCCGTCACGGAGACAGGCGCGGAACCGTTCAACGGACTGCAGACGACCGGAGACCTGAGCGGCAGACCATCTTCATCGAGATCAAGCGACAAGGCCGCTGGAGATGAAGGGTTCTCTTGGCCGTCAACGGGCAATCGCCCCTCGCCAGTCCCGGGGCAGCCTCACCACGTCATCACTAACGCTCATCGAGCAGCCGCCGCAGGCGTGCCAGTTCTGCTTCCAGTCCGGCCGAACGTTCCTCGGCCACCCGCGCCTGCTGGCGCGCCTGATCGGCCTGCTCTTGGGCCACTCGCGTCTGCTGACGCGCCTGGTCGGCCTGCTCTTGGGCACGCTCGGTCAGCAGGTCTGCTTCCCAGGCGCGCGCCAGAGCCTCCCGCGCTTCCCGCTCCGCTTGCAACCGCCGCAGCTCGCTCTCTTTCGGCGTCGGCAGCACCTCGCCCGTCACCAGGTCTACCACGCGCACCCACTCGTCCAGCACCAGCAGCCCAAAGGGGATCAACCGGCTGCGCAGGATGCCGTCATCGTCCGCTGTGTCGGCCGGAACCTTGTCGCCGGATGGCAACCAGAAGCGCTGCAGGCGTGGACCCAACTCCGCGAACTTGCCGGAGGGGTCCACCACCACGTATTCCCGCACCCCCTCCTTGGCATACCACTTCTTTTTATCGTCGAGGTCGCTGTTCTCGAGGGAACTGGGCGAGAGCACTTCCACCACCAGGTCCGGGGCTTTGCCCTCCTCAGGAATCACGTAGCGTTCCCGTACCCGGTCGTGTACGCCGAGCGCCACCAGTACATCGGGTTCCTTGTACTCGCGGAGATCGTGGGGATTGCGGTGGACGCGCAACTCGGCCGCCACGAAGCATCGCTCACCGGCGAGGCGGTTGTTGAGCGCGTAATAGATAGCGTCGATGGTGAAGCGATGATCCTGGCCTGCCAACGGCTCGTCCTGCTCCTCATCATCCCGATATATGGGATCGAGTAGCGCCGATGATACCAGCCGTGCTGTGTCAACGCTCATAGAAACCTCCCGCTGCGGTGTCCCTCAGCCTAGCATGCGCGGGTGCGGCAGGACGCCGGTCAGGACGGTTGGTGCGGCCATCGTGGTGCTCCTTCCGTGCTGGGGGAGTGATGCGGCTCGTCCGGCCGCTGCATAGTATGGGTTGCTGGCTGGCATGATAGCGCATCCGGCATTAGCGAGATCCACGCGGTGATACCTGGAGCTGATATGACGGGATCTCCTCGGCGCCAGGGCGTGGGCAAAACTGCTGGAAGATGCGCGCGCGCTCACGGTTCGTTGGTCACTGGCCGCGCTCCTCGCCTGGCCGGAGCCGGCCGCGCAGTAGGCACGCGGTTGCTACCTCACCCCCTCAACCGGCACGCCGTCGGAGCAGTGTTAGCGCCGTCTGAAGTTCCTCCTTGCTCATGACGCGGAGCACCAGGAAGAGCGCCCCGTAGGCGCCCGCGCCGCCGGCAATCGCGGGCAGTAGCCCGAAGCGCAACAACGGGATGGCGACCGCGGCCATGCCCGCTGTCGCCGGCAGAGCACGGAGGAGCGGGGCCAGCGGCGGCCGGCCGGCAACACGGAATGCCGCGCTAATAAATAGCGCGGCCACCAGCAGTTCCGCACTGGCTGTGCCCCAGGCCGCTCCTTCGACCCCCCAGCGGGGAATAGCGACGACATCGACGACACACTGCCACACCAGCGCTGCGACGTCGATCTGGAGCACCCGCCGTTGCGCGCCGGTTGCCACCAGGAGGTTGACGCAGACCTGAAGGGGGAACGCGCCGAGCAGGCCGATGGCGAGGATGCGGAGTGCCTGCCCTGCTTCGCTGAAGGCGGAACCGTAGATCAATTGCACAACAGCGGGGGCCACGATCATCACGCCCGGCGCCACCACCAGGCCTGCCAGACAGAACAAGCGCAGCAGCAGCCCGAAGGTGGCCTGGAGCGCGGCGCGGTCCGTCGCAGCCAGTCGCGTGAAGACGGGCAGAGCGGCCGCTGCGACGGTAACGGGCAAGGGGATCAGCGCGAACACCGGCGTTGCCGCTGCACCGTACTGGCCGGCGGCGGCCGTCCCCTGCCAGGCCTTGAGCAGGTAAAGCGGCAGGCCACTATATAGTGACAATGTGAGGCCGAATAGCCCGAGTGGCAGGGCGCCGCGCAGCGCCGGCACGACTGCACGCCAGGGCGCCGCTCTTGCTGGCCGCGCGAAGTTGCGCAGCGTCAGCACACTCACCAGGCCAAGGTCCAGCATCCCGGCAACCAGTAAGGCGACGCCGACACCGAGCAAACCACGACCGATCAGCAGCGCCAGCAGGGCGCCGCCGATGGCCACCGCGCGCTCGGCCAACCGGCTGATGGTATCCAACTCCATGCGCTCAAAACCGTAGAACAGGGCGCGCAGCAGACCGGCCAGCGATTGGGCAGTGCCGGCGGCCAGGAACAGCAGCAGGAGAGGCCGGTCCGACGCCGGCTGCAGCGCCGTGAGCGCCACTGCAGCCATCAGGCTCGGTAACAGCACCACACTCTTCGCTGTCAGCACAGTCGTCAACAGGCGAGACGCTGCCTGGCGCTCCCGCGCGATGGCCCGCGTCAGGTAACGGTGAGTGCCGAAGTCGGCAACGGCGGCATAAAGGCCGACGTAGGCGAGGGCGTAGACATACTGCCCATAGCCAGTGCTGCCCACGAGCCGAGCGATAGCGATCGACAGTGCCAGTGCAGCGAGCCGCACAATCGCCTCAGTAAGCAGCAGGAAACCGGCGTTGCGAATCATCAGAGCAGACGTATACCGGGCACAAAAGTCTCCCTTCGAGGAGACGGCAGGTCCCCGCCGCGAATATGTTACCGTTGACGGGGCAGGAAGCTTGGCAAGGCAGGACTGATAGGTCGGGAGATGTATCGTGCAGGAGACCGCGACAGCCGGCAACATCAACTGGCAATTCGACTACGCCGACGATCCATTGGCGCGGCTGCAGACGCACTGGACGCGCTCGATGTGGCAGAGTTTCCGCGCCCACGTGCCCAATGGCGCTCGAGTGCTGGAGATTGGTTGCGGGTCGGGACGCCTGACTGTGCTGGCAGCACGCGATTGTGCTGCGCACTGCGTCGGCCTGGATATCACCGTCGACGCGACTCGCTACGCTCGACTGGTGGCCCGCGCGGCCGGCGTGGAGGCGGGCATCGTGCGCGGCGATGGCTTGCGTCTGCCGTTCGCCGATGGCAGCTTTGATTGCGTCCTGTCTGATGGCGTGATCGAGCACTTCGGCCGCCGCATTCCGATGATCGTTCAGGAGCACGCCCGAGTCTGCCGGCCCGGCGGACGCGTGGTGATCTCGACGCCGAACCTATTCCATTTGCTCCTTACGTACCACAAGTGGCGAACCGGGCCGCGCTTTCTTGCCTATCCAGAACGGAGCTTCACCAGGCCCGGTCTGGCGCGTCTTCTTCGGAACGCCGGCCTTCGCCCGGTAGCCTACTCCGGCTTCACGCCGTCCGCTCCGTTCGAGTGGTTTTTGCCCGGGCATCCGTCCCGGCTGCGGCGCATTGACGATTGGTTCGGCGCGGGCTGGCTCTCTTGGATTGGCTACCAGGTCATCGTCGTTGCCGAGAAGCCGGGATAAGTGCGCCGCGAGGTACAGGGCCGCGATTGCGATCGGCGGCCAAGCGACGAGGGCGACTGCGGTCGCATGGATTTGCCGTCGACGGTTCAGAACGCGACCGCAGTCGCCACGTTAACTTGGCCGCCGATCGCAATCGCGGCCCTGTACCTCGCGGCGCATCGCATGCTTGCCAGCTATGCAAAACGTTGCGGCGCGACCAACCCCGATAGGCCATTGGACACGGCGCGGCCGCCGCCCTACGATGGTTCCTGAAACGTCTGTACAGCAGTGGGTAGGATTGAGCGATGTAGTATCGGCAGATGGGCAATTCCGACCTGACGGTCTCGGCGATTGGCTATGGCGCCTGGGAGATCGGCGGGAGTTACGGGTCTTTTGAGGAGAGCGAAATCTTAGCGGCGGTCGGGCGGGCCCTGGACCTTGGCGTGACACTCTTCGACACGGCGCGCGGCTATGGCGCCGGCCAGTCGGAGGAACTGCTGGGGCGGGCGCTCGGCTCGCGACGCAGCGAAGCAATCGTGGTCACAAAGTGTGGCCTGCCAACACGAGCAGGCCAAAAGCCGCGCCGCGACAGCCGCTACCAATCGATCATGAACGACGTGGACGCCAGCCTGATGTCGCTCAACATGGACTATGTGGACCTCCTGTTGCAGCACTGGCCGGACCCGGAGACGCCCATCGAGGAGTCGATGCGCGCCCTCGTCGACGTACAGAAAACCGGCAAGGCCAGGTATATCGGCGTCTCCAACTTTCACCCGGCCATGTTGCACGAGGCGAAGCGCTACGCGCCGATCATCACCAACCAGGTGGGCTACAACCTGTTCGACCGCCGCTGGGAACGGCACATGTTCGCCACGGCAAGCGAGCTGGGACTCGGCGTCATGGCCTACGGGCCAATGGCGCACGGGCTGCTCACTGGGGCCTTTACCCGCAACACCGCCTTCGACGAGCGCGATTGGCGCAGGCAGGGCATGATCTTCGGGCAGTCGTTGTTCACGCCGGACAACTTCCCTCAGAACGTCGCGGTGGTCGAACAACTGGGCGGGCTGGCCCAGGAGCTCGGCATCGGCCTGGCGCCAATGGCCGTCGCCTGGGTCTTGCGCGACCCGCTGGTGTCGGTCGCCCTCTCCGGTACCCGCCGCCCGGCGGAGATCGAGGAGAATGTCAAGGCGCTGGACGTACTGCTCAGGCCGAACGTCCTCCAGCGGATCGACACCATTATGCAAGGGGCGGCCGGGCAGGTTGACGAGCTGCCGAGGTAAGCGCGGCGGAAGGGGCCTGCCTCCGCGCCGGCCAGCCGCAACCTACACAGGACGGCGGCGACAAGACCTCTGGCAGCGGCCAAGAAGCCTCGAAAATTGGCACGGGTTATGCCTTTCTTCGGCGTGGCGCCGGGAAACGTCGGCAATAGAGCGGGCGTCCCGACAGCGTACAAGAAGAAAGGGAAGCAATCATGGGCGAGATGAAGGACAAGATCCAGGGTAAGGCACGCGAGATCAAAGGCAGCGCCACCGGCGATGCCGGCGAGGAATTGAAGGGCAAGGCCCAGCAGGTAAAGGGCAACGTGGAAGGCGCCTTGAACGACGCTGGCGCGAACACCCGTGCCACCGCCGACCGGGCCGACGCCAACGTGAACAGCACGCGCGCCAACCCGTAGTATCAACCCTGCCCCGTTTTCGAGGCCCTCGGGGACTCCTTGGTCCCCGAGGGCCTCGCTGTTTCTCAGGCGCTTGTGCGGTTCATCCCCATATTGTCAAAGCCTGCACGCACGTCAGCAAGCTGGAGCGACACGCGGATACACACGCGGCATATACGAGCCGTCCCTCCCAGGCAACGGTGGCAGGAAGAGAAGCAAGTGCGGGCAAATCGGTTGCCGGCAACTCTTCGGTCGGCAATGCCAGGCATGTCAGGATGTGCCCCTCCATTGATGCACCTTCACTGCTGCTCGTGCCAGCGCCAGGCCGTGCGGACGATCGTCTCCAGATCGGAGTAGACAGGCTGCCAGCCCAGCAGCGCGCGCGCCTTGCTCGCATCGGCCACCAGCGCCGGCGCATCGCCGGGACGCCGCTGCCCGATTCGCACCGGTACCGGCCGGCCACCGATGCGTTCCACGGCGGCAATCACCTCCTTGACCGTATAGCCGTGCCCTGTGCCGAGGTTCAGTTCCAGGTTATCGCCGCCATCCATAAGGTAGCGTAGCGCACGCAGGTGCGCGTCCGCCAGGTCGGCCACATGGATGTAGTCGCGCACGGGGGTGCCGTCGCTCGTTGGGTAGTCTGTGCCATACAGTTCTAAGGCAGGCCGCCTGCCAAGCGCCGCCTGCATCACCAGCGGAATCAGGTGCGTTTCCGGGTCATGCACCTCACCGAGGCTGCCGTCCGCGTCCGCACCAGCGGCATTGAAATAGCGCAGGGCAGCATAGTGCAGCCCGTAGGGTTCGGTGTACCAGCGCAAGACGTGCTCCACGAAGAGCTTGGACTCACCGTAGGGGCTGAGGGCGTGTTGGGGATGGTCCTCCGCCAGCGGCAGCCGCTGCGGCAAGCCGTAGGTGGTGCAACTGGAGGAGAACACCACGTACTTGACGCCGGCATCGACCATGGCGTCCAGCAGGTTGAGACTGTTCACCACGTTGTTGCGAAAGTACTGGCGCGGCTGGGCCATCGACTCCCCGACGTAGGCGCTACCGGCGAAGTGGACCACAGCCTCCGGTTGATATTCACGGAGGGCCTTTTGGATCGCCGCCTCGTCACCGAGATCCCCCTGCACAAACGGCCCCCAGCGGACCGCCCAACGGTGCCCTGTCTGGAGGTTGTCAAAAACCACCGGTTCGATGCCGGCGGCAGCGAAGCATTTGGCAGTGGCGCTGCCGATGTAGCCTGCTCCGCCGACGATCAAGACACGCATAACACCGCAGTACTCACCTATTGCGCGGCGCGCAGCGGCCGGTACCAGATGTTGCGGAAGCGCATCGGGTTACCGTGGTCCTGCAAGCGCAACGGCCCGACCGCCGGGTGCGCCACCCACGGCTCGACTTTGCGGTGCGATGTCGGCCCGATCAGTTCCTGGTGGTTGTGGACCAGCACGCCGTTGAAGAGCATGGTCAAGGAGGGCGGCGTCACCAGGCGATCACCGTCAAAACGGGGAGCTGTCCAGATGATGTCGTAAAACTGCCACTCGCCGGACTTGCGGCAAGGGTTCACCAGCGGCGGGAACTCGCCGTAGATGGCGGAGGCAGTACCATCGGCGTAGGTCGAATTGTCATAACAATCGAGCACCTGAATCTCGTAGCGGCCCATCAGGAAGACGCCGCTGTTGCCGCGCCCCTGGCTGTCGCCCTTGACCTCGGCCGGCGCCGCCCATTCCAGGTGCAACTGGCAATCGCCAAACTCCTGGGTGGTGCGAATGTCGCCCGTTTTGGCGACGACCTCCATGTAGCCGTTTTCAACCTTCCAGCCGGGCTCCCCGCCCCGCCAACTCGCCCAACCGGCGAGGCTCGTGCCATCAAAGAGCACCACAGCGTCGGAGGGCGCTCGTCCCGGCGTCTCGGCGGTACTGTTTGTCCCTGGCGTGATGATGGTCGGCTGCGGCCGGTTGATGTCGTGTACGCGATACTTCGAGCCAGGAATATAGGGCGTGTCGCTGTAGCCAACCGGCGCTTTCGGCTGATCTGCCATGTGCTCGTCTCCTCTTTCACGATCCGCTTGCGCCCCCCCGGGCGGCAAAAGCCTCACTTCGGCCCTGCCGCTAGTATACGCTCAGCTCGTCTTGGCGACGCTGACGTGGTCGCCATCGACGAGGGTGTCCTGGCCTTGCGACACCACCTGCGCGCCAGCGGTGAGCCCCTTCGTCACCTCGGTCAGGGTGGCATTGGCCAGCCCCAGCGTCACCGGCGTCGCCTTCGCTACCCCGTTCGTCACCACGAACACCACGTCCTGCCCCGAACGCTGCACCACCGCCGCCTTCGGCACGGCCAGCACCCCCGTGTGCTGCGCCGTCGTCATCGTCACCGTGGCAAACGTCCCCGCCTTCAGGCTGCTCGCATCCTCCGGCGTCACCATAACCTGGAAGGTCCGACTCCTGGGGTCCGCCCCCGGCGCCACACTGGTCACCGTGCCACCCACCGCCGGGGCCGTCCCCACAGTGATCTGCGCCGGGATGCCCACTTTCACCCCCGCCACCGACCCCTCCGGCACGGCCAGCGCCACCTGGACGGTCTGGCTGGCCAGCGTCAACAATGTCGTCGCGCTCGTCACCAGGGCCCCCGCCGAGACGTTCGTCACCGTCACCACCCCGGCCACCGGCGCTGTCACCGTCGCCTCTTTCACCGTCTCCTGGGCCTGATCCACCGCCGCCTGGGCCTGATCGACGGCTGCCTGCGCCTGCTGCAGGTCTTCCTTGCTATAGGGCTGCTGAGCCAGGCTCAGGCTCTGCTTCGCGTTCGCCACCGCCAGCGTCGTCTGGTCGATGTCCTGCTGGCTGTAAGGATGCTGGGCCAACGCCAGACTCTGCTCGGCCTGGGTGACGCCGGCCTGCGCCTGACTGGCCGCGTCCCGCGCCTGGGCCAGGTCCTGCGCTGTCGCCGGGTGCTGGGCCTGGCTCAAGGCCGCCTGCGCGCTCCGCACCGACGCCTGGGCCTTGGCGATGTCCTGGGGCGAACCGGGCGACCTGGCTAAGGCCAGGCTCTGCTCGGCCGCCTTCTCGGTATCCTGCGCTTGCGCCAGGTCCTGGGCGGTGTAGGGATGCTGAGCCTGCTCTAACGCCGCCTGCGCGCTCTGCACCGCCGCCTGGGCCTTGGCCACGTTGGGCGCGGTGGCGACTTGCTGGGTCTTGGTGATGTTGGCTGCCGCCGCATCGACGCCGGACTGCCCGGCGTTGACCTGGGCGTTGGCGGCGTCACAGGCGGCTTGCGTGCCGCTCTGCCCCGGTCCGCTGGACTTGCCCACCTGCCCGCAGGCCGCGTCGCGGCTGATCTGTGCAGCGTTGAGCTGGTTCTTGGCCACGGCTAAGGCCGCCTGCAAGGGACCGAGGTCCGCTGCGGTGGGGCCGGCCTGCACGGTCGCCAGGCCGGCTTGCGCCTGGGCTAGGGCCGCCTGGGCCTGCGCAACCGCCTCCGGTCGCGGCCCGGCCTGGATCACTGCAAGCTTCTGCCTGGCTTGATCGACGGCCAACTGTGCCTGGGCCACGGCTTCCGGCCTGGGCTGCTGCAAGGCGATTAACGTCTGCTGCGCTTGCACGACCTGGGCCTGTGCCGCGGCTACCGTGTCGGCGCGGGGCTGGCCGAGCGCCGCCAGCTTCTGCTGGGCGGAGTCGGCGGCGGCCTGGGCGCTCTGCAACGCCGCCTGAGCCGAGGCCACGTTCTCCGGCCTGGGGCCGTTCAGGATGGCCTGCAGCTTGCTCTGGGCCACCTGGACGGCGATCTGCGCCTGGGCCACATTTTCCGGCTTAGGGCCGGCCAGCTCGGTGGCCAGCTTGGCTTTGGCGGTCTCCAGTGCCGCTTGCTGCCCCTCCAGCGTCAGGTCGGACTGGCTGTGGTCGAGCACGGCCAGGATGTCGCCGGCCTGCACGCGCTGCCCGACCTTGACCGGGAACTGCACAAGCCGTCCAGCCTGCCTCGGCTGCACCGCGACACTGTCCTGGGCGGTGACACTGCCGGTCAGCGTTTGTGTCTGGTCGATGGTCGCCGGCTGCACCGGCGCCACGCTCACCAGCGTGGCCAGCGCCGTCGCCGGTGTGACCGACGCTCGTGCGCCACCGCCAGCACACGCGGTCATCAGCAGCGCAACGGCGACGAGCGCGCCGGTCAATCGAATGTGTCTCAACATGGCTATTCTCTCTCCTCGTGGCGCCCGCCCGTTGACGGGCGGCTGCGACGCGCCACCGCATCGTCCCTCACGCTTCACTGCTGCTCACCGCCGCCAACTCCCGAACCGCGTGAACCGCGCCATTCGCAACCGGCAACGGCAGCTTGCCGGCCAGCGCCAGTTCTTCCGGCTCCAGCGGGCGTGATTTGATGAAATGGCGGATGACGCGCAAGATGAACTCCTGAATGTCATCGAAGATGGTGTACATGGCCGGCACAAAGAGCAGGGTCAGCAATGTCGATGTAAACAGGCCGCCGATCAGGACGATGCCGGCGGCCTTCAGCAGTTCTGAGCCTGCTTCCAGGCCCAGAGCGACCGGAGCCAGCGCAACCATGACGGAACAGGTGGTCATGACGATCGGGCGCAGCCGGGTGGGACCGGCCTCGGTCAGCGCCGCCGTGCGGTCCAGACCCCGCTTGCGCAGGGTGTCGGTGAAGTCGACCAGCAAGATGGCGTTCTTACCGACCAGGCCCAACAGCAGGAAGAAGCCCAGCATGGAGAAGAGCGTGAACGGCGTACCGGTGATCGCCATTGCCCCCAGCGCGCCGAACAGCGCGAGAGGGAGCGACACCAGCACCGCCAGCGGCAGCGTCAGTGAGCGGAAGAGGAACACCATCAGCAGGTAGATCAGCATGAGACCAACGCCGAGTGCCTTGAAGATGTCACTGAAGGCCTGGATGTTGTTGTAGCCGGTGCCACCGTACTGCACGGTGTAGCCGGGCAACAGCGGTATTTTTGCCAGGGCCGCCTGCACGTCGCTTTGGACAGTGCCAACGGGGCGGCCAGACACGGAGGCATTGACGGTGACGCTGCGCGCGCGGTTGTAGTGCGAGATCTGGATGGGCGCTGACCCCTGGGTAATGCTGCCGAGCTGACCGAGTTGCACAATCTGTCCGCCACTGGTGAGTAAGGGTAAGGTCGCCAGTTGGTCGGGCGAGTTGCGGTAGGCGTCGTTGGCCATCAGGCGAATGTCAACGTTCTGCTGGCCTGGCTGCTGGTACTCCCCAACGACGGCGCCGCCGACCGCCAGTTGTAAGGCGGAGGCCGCCTGTTGGGCAGTGACGCCGAGATCGGCCGCCGCTTGTCGGTTGATGTTGAAGACCATCTGCGGCTCCACAACGTCGTCCGAACTATTGACGCTGACCGCGCCGGGTACTGCCTTGATCGTGCTTTCGACCTGCGTAATGAGTTGCTGGAGTACCATGGGATCGGTGCCGCGAACCGTCACCTGGATCGGCTGACCACCTCCGCTGCTCCCGCCGCCAAAGCCGAACGCCGTTGGCAAGCTGGTGTCCAGGCGGATGCCCGGCAGGTGCGGATCAAGGTCACGCAGCAATATGTCGGCGAACTGGGCCGAGGACATCTTGCGTTTGTCAGGCGGCGCCATCAGCACGGTGAAGCTAGCGTCACTGCCACTGAAGTTGGCAAAGTACTGCGTGACTTCGGGATACCCCTTGAGCTTCGCCTCCAATTGCGTGACGAGCGTGTCGCTGTAGGCCAGGTTGGTCGCCGGGGGCATGCTCAGACTCAGGTCCACTTCACTCTGATCACCACTGGGAAAGATGTCGAAACCGATGCGCCCGCTCATCACGAAGAGGACGCCGGCCACGATCGTCAATAGTCCCACAACGACCACTGCCCAGCGTCGGCCGATGCTGACCGGTAGCCTCTTGCCCAGCCGCCCTCCGGTCAGCGCCAGCAGCGCACGTCGGATGAAGCCAAAGCGCAACACCGACCCCGTCAACGTGGCGTGCAGTAGCCGGCGGTAGCCACCCGCCAGCGCATCAAAACCGCGATCCCAGCGCCGGCCGAAGCGCGTGAGGGGGCCACCGCCGTGGCTCTCGGCGTGCGCCATGTTCAGGAAGCGGCTGGCCAGCAAAGGCGTGAGCGTGAAAGAAACGGCGAGGGAGGTCAGTGTCGCCGCGGCGATCACCAGCGCGAAGGGGGCCAGAATCTGGCCGGCAATACCTGGAATCAGGGCCATCGGCACGTAGACTACCACGTCGACCATAGTGATGGTCAGCGCGGCGAAACCAATCTCGCTGCGACCGTTGATGGCCGCCAGAAAGGGAGGTTCGCGCATCTTCAGGTGCCGGTAGATATTCTCCAGCACGACGATGCTGTCGTCCACCAGAATGCCGACGGAGAGCGTCAGCGCCAGCATGGAAAAGAGATTGAGGTTCATGTCGAGCAGCAGCATGGCGCTCACTGCCGTCAGCAACGAGGTCGGGATGGCCACCAGGACGATCAGGGTACTGCGCCAGGTGTGCAGGAAGAGCAGCAGGATGATGCCCGTCGAAAATACCGCTTCGATCAGGGTCTTGCGGACAGTGTTGAACGACTGCTGGGTGTAATTCGCCGTGTCGAAGAAGATACTCATGTGGGCGCCGACGGGCAGCACCGGGGCCAACTGCACCATGGCCTGGCGTATGCCCTGGCTGACCTGGATGGCGTTGGCATCGTTCAACTTCGTGACGATCAAGCCAACGGCCGGTTTGCCGTTGACGCGGGTGATCGACGACGTCGTCTTAAAGCCATCTATGACCGTCGCAACATCCTTCAAGAAGACCGGGCCGCCGGCCGTGTTGGCGACGATGATCTGGTTGAGCTGGTCAGGCGACGTCACCAGGGCATTGAAGAGGATGTTCAGGTTCTTGTCGCCGGTTGCCACCTGACCAACGGGCTGCTGAATCTGCTCACTCTGGAGGGCCTGCTGCACCTGATTGAGACCCAGGCCGTAGGCTTGCAGTTTGTTCAGGTCGACCTGGACCTGAATCTCGCGCGCGGCGCCCCCTTCCACGGTGACGGATTGCACCCCCGGCACCGCCTGCAGGGCGCGCTGCAGCCGGTTGGTGGCGATCTCCTGCAACTGATTCGCCGGCTGCGGCCCGGACAATGCCACGATAATGACCGGGAAGGCGCTACTGTCGAAGCTCCGGATGGACGGCGCGCTTGCCTGGGTCGGTAACTGGCCACGGATGGCGTTGACCACGCGCTCCACGTCCACCGGCACTAGTTGGCTGTTGGCCGCCGTCGTGAATTGCACGGTGACCCGTGACTGGCCCTCGCTGGAGTTCGACGTCATGGTGTCGATATTCGGCAGGGCGGCAACCGCATCCTCAATCGGCTTGGTGATCTGGGTCTCTATCGTGCCCGGATCAGCGCCGGTGTCGGCGGTGATGATCTGGACCCCCGGGAAGTTCAGGTTCGGGATCTCGCTGACACCGAGGGTGAAGTAGGCATACAGACCGAAGCACAACAACGCAATTGCCAGCACGCCGACCAGCAACGGATTGCGCAGCGCGAACCTGGTTATCCCCATGGATTGATCGTCCCCCTCGCCTCAACCTGGCCGACAGGCGCCGTGGTCCCTATCCAGTCAAGCACCGCCGGAAGCCCCGATGTGGCGGCCTCACCGGTCGCTCGCACCTATCCTGCCGACCAATCCTTAAGTGCGCGCCAGGATTTCTGTGTGTGCGCTGAAGCGATGTGGCGCCTCGGAGTTCGCTGTGTACACGCAAGTACCCCAACCATACGCCATGGTACCAATACGGGATACAAAGTCGGAGTTGTCAGGAGAATTCACTATCGATGGCGTGTCAGCTCGAGGGCAGCGAGCGAACTAGAAATGCGTCCCCCCGGACAGTCGACGCTTCGAATCCTGCCGAGCGTTCGCGCCATGGTGCGCAGCGCGGTCGTCATCGCGGCGGTCGTGCTGGGGGTCGTGGCGGTGCTCACCCCCCGTCTCGGCAACGTCTGGTCGCTCACGCTGCTCGCTGCGCTGCCGGTCTTGCTGGTGCTGGGGATTGGCAGCCAGGGCTTTCGCTTCCTGCGCTGGCACGTGCTGGTGAGGCGCTGTGCGCCGAGGCTGCGCCTTGCCGACAGCATGCGCATCTACATCACCGGCTTCGCGCTCGAACTCACGCCGGGCCGCCTGGGGGCTTTTCTCAAATTTTCGCTGCTGCGGCAGACCACGGGGATCCCGGAGACCGACACGGTGGCGGTCCTCCCGGTGGAAGCGGCCGCCGAGGTAGCGAGCTTCCTCCTCGTCGCCCTGGCCGGCGCCGCTGCTGGCAGCTATGCGTTGCCCCGCATCGGCTGGGGCATCCTTGCTACCCTCGTTATCCTCCTCGGTATCGTGCTGCTCAGCCCCGGTCGCCATAGACTGCCCGCCTGGCAGGGTCCGGCCTGGCTACTCGACCGCGTGCCCGTGCTCCGCTCGATGTTGCGCGGCCTGCTGATTGTTGGCGGACCGCTCCCCGTCGCTGCAGCACTGGCCTGCGCCTTAGCTGCTCGCGGTTGCGAAGTGGCGCTCTTCTCAATGGCAGCGAGTAGCGTTGGACTTACCCTATCACCGGCCGGGATGCTTCTGGCGTGGGGGACCTCCGGCCTGGCCGGCGGCATTTCCCTGCTGCCGGGCGGCGTCGGCGCGGCGGAGGGCGCAGTGGTCGCCACCGTGGTCAGCCTTGGCGGTCAGGCCCCGCTGGCACTGGCGGCTGCCCTTGTGACACGAGTCATGACGCTCTGGCTGTGGATCCCGGTGGGCCTGACCTGTGCCCTCGTCAGCACCCGCCCGCCCGCCGGGGACCAGACTGCTGAGAAAGGCTCCATTGGCTTGTGATGTGATGACGCCGCTGATTCAGACGTTGGCGGCCGGCCGCCAACGCGTCTTCGGCAGGATCAGGCCGGGATCAATGCGATCACGATAGCGCTGGATGGTCTCCAGGATTGACTCAACAAGCGTATCCGATAAGGCGTGTGGCTGCAAACCCAGATCGAGCAGTCTGGTATTTTTCGCGTGGTAGTAATGGGCTTCCTTCTCCACCCGCGGGTTCTCGACATGGGCTATCGACACGGCGAGGCCCACCTCCGTCGCCGCTCGCGCCACTACCTCCGCGAGTTGGCGAACCGTGAACTGCTCGGTGAACTGGTTGAACACGCGCAGCTCCCCGGCGGGGGCCGGGTGGTCGGCGGCCAGGACGACGCACTGGACAGTGTCGCGAATGTCAAGGAAACCGCGCGTCTGCCCCCCCTGCCCATAGACCGTCAGTGGCAGCCCCAGGACCGCCTGCACACAGAAGCGATTCAGCACCGTCCCCCAGCATTCGTCGTAGCTGAAGCTGGTGCAGAGGCGCTCATCCAGCGCAGTTTCCTCCGTGCGGATGCCGTAGACCACCCCCTGATTCAGGTCGGTCGCCTGCAGGTTCCAGACCCGACAGGCGAACAGCATGTTGTGGCTGTCGTGCACTTTGGAGAGGTGATAGAACGAGCCCGGCTGCTTTGGATAGGGCAGCAGGTCCTTCCGGCCGTGGTGCTCAACCTCCAGGTAGCCTTCTTCGATGTCGATGTTGGG
>DHIZ01000074.1:0-9733 GCA_002404055.1 Chloroflexi bacterium UBA4733 | reverse complement strand
GGCGTGCCGTACTCGCCCATCGTGCCGAGCTTGACGAGGTGGGCATCTGGGGCGAAGTCGCGCATCGCCCACAGCACGTTCAGCGTGCCAACGACGTTGTTCGTCTGCGTCAGCACGGCGTGGTCGCGATCCATCATCGAATAGGGGGCGCTATGCTGCTCGCCGTAATGGACGATGGTATCGGGACGTAGGTCGCGGATCAGGCTGCTAAGAAAGTGCCAGTTGGTGATGTCGCCAACGGCAACGTCGATACGCTTGCCGCTCAGCGCCTGCCAGACTCGCACGCGCTCGTGCAGCGTGCGGATCGGCGTGACGCTTTCCGCACCGACCTCCGCCCGCCACTGCCGCTTGGCGAAGCTATCGCAGGCAACGACCTCGTCACCGCGCTGCGAGAAGTACAGCGTCGTGGGCCAGCCGAGGTAGCCATCAGCCCCCAGAATTAATATCCGCATTGCCCCGCCTTTCGTTTCTAATGCCCAGGGTAACGAGTAATCGGGCTGCACCGCTGAGTCTACGTCGCAATCACCGGCACTGCAGCGCGGTGGCTCGCCCGCCGGCTCTGGGACGAAGCAGACCCGCGTACCCGTGGCGTCACCAGGCAGGGCCCCAGTGCGCGAGCGAGAGGCGCAACCAGAAGCGACCGTAGCGCAGTAACTCCGGTACGCGATACCTTTGCGCTCGTGCGGCGGTCGTGCCGTTCAAGATGGCGCGGCGCAGATCCCCGGCCGTCTCGCCGGGGAACTGCGTGTAGGCCTTGCCGATGGCCGCGAGGATGTGGGCATCAGAGGAGCCCAGTTCGCCGCGCCGGGCACATGTGCGGTTGAAATGTTGCGCCCTTCGGTTCGCCGGTCCCAGGAACGGCGTGCCGTTGATGACCTCAATGGCGTCGAAGGGCAGCGCAGCGGCGAGTTGGTGCATCGACTCCATCGCCGGGCGTTTTGCAGTCCCCCGCGATCGGCGCGCCCGGTAAAACGGGTGTGGCGCTACGGCAATGCCTCCTTGCCGGTGAATCGCCGCAATCGTCTCCGCTGGTGACAGCCCCGGCGGCACAGATGCCTGCAGAAACAGTCCAATGATGTGCCCCCCCGTGGAGGATACTTCCTCGCCGACAATCACCGCCACGCCAAAGGCAGGGGCGAGTGCGGCGGCCTGTACCGCCCCTTCGATGGTGTTATGGTCGGTAATGGCGATGAGTCGCGGATGCCCCGTCGCCTGCACGTGGGCGAGCACCGCTTGCGGGGTAGGATAACCGTCGGAGTGGTTCGTATGGATGTGCAGGTCGGCCGTACTGAAAAGGCCACGCTCGTATGGAGGACTCATTCGTTGGCCTCCTCGTGCGTGACGCTGCGCTTCCACCCACGCGGTAGCGCAGTCGCCCCCGTGTCGTGCTGCCACGATGGTCCGTGATCGCGCAGCGCCAGTTGGCGATAGTCGGCAAGTAACCGGTCAAACGTCGCATCCCAGGTCCGACCAACGGCGACCGAACGGCCATGCGTGCCCAACGTGCGCCGCAGCGTCGCCGACCCCGCTAACCGGCGAGCCCCATCAATCCAGGCATCCGGCGCTACGGGATCGCAGAGCAGGCCGGTCTGACCATCCTCCACGACGGCAGGGACGCCGCCGGCGCGCATTGCCAGCACCGGCAGTCCACTGGCCAGCGCCTCCAACACGACAAGTCCAAAGGTCTCGGTCAACGACGGGAAGGCAAACACGTCGGCTGAGGCGAACGCCGCAGCCAACGCCTCGCCGTGGAGTTGCCCCGTAAAGTGCGCGGCCGACCCCAGGCGTTCGGTCAGCGCCGCCCGAAAGGGTCCGTCGCCCACGATGACCAGCCGACTGCCCGGGACGGCCTTCGGCAGTTCCGCCAGCCGCAGGAGGTTCTTCTCCGGCGCCACCCGACCCGCATACAGGAACGCCACCTGATCCGGTAGCACGCCCCAGCTCCGGCGCAGCGCCTCGTTCCGAAAATGCGGGGCAAAGGCGGCCGAGTCCACGCCACGTGGCAGCGCCTGCACACGCCGCATGCCATGCCGACGACAGTCGGCCGCGACGATCTCCGTCGGCGTGTAGGTGCAGGCACAGCGGTTGTGCAGCGCCACCAGATAGCGCCAGACAACGGGAGCGAGCCAGGGCGCGCCGTAATGACGGACATACTGGGGCAGGTTCGTCTGATAGTGACCGGCTGCCGGCACGCCGAGCAGACGGGCGACCCGCAATCCTTGCGCCCCCAGGAGGACCGGGCCGGCGAGATGCACCACGTCCGGTCGCCAGGCTCGCAGGGCAGCAACCATGCGGGCAGAGCGCAGCGTTAGACGCAATTCGGGATACGGGGGGAAGCGAAGGCCGGCAGCGCGCACCACCTGGTAGCCCGCTACCGTTGCCACACCAGGCCCGGGGCAGAAGACCAGGGCCTCGTGTCCGTGGCGGCGGAGATAGGCGAGCATCTCCAGGAGGAAGCGGACAATGCCGTCCATTTTTGGCAGGAATGTCTCTGTGACGATGGCAACGCGCAAGTGCCGGGCGCCGCCCGCCGTGAGCGTGCGAGCGGCCGAAGCAGCGCTGTCCACTCGATGTTCCCCCTCGGACCAGTTCCCTAGGCGTACCAATCTGCCCTCGCGAGCGGCAATCTGCTGTCGCCGTTCAACGGCTTGGCGAGAAGCGACTGAAATATGCCCATGTCCCCTTTCGTAAAGTTGTAGGCGGAGCCCGCCATATACAGCCGCCAGATACGATACGTCACTTCGTCGGTGGCGGAGCGCGCCTGTTCCTGGTGCGACTCCAGCCGCCGGACCCACTCCCGTAACGTCAGGGCGTAATGTTCGCGCAGGTTCTCGACGTCGCGCACCTCAAAACCCGATTGCTCCGCCGCCTTCAAGGTGGTGCTGATCGTCTCCAACTCCCCATCCGGCCAGACGTACCTGGCGACAAACGAGCGGCCGCGCTCAAGCGGCTGGTGGAAGGCACGACAGATGCCATGGTTCAGGAAGACGCCGCCCGGGCGCAAGAGCTGCCAGGCATGACGGAAGTAGGCCGGCAGGTGGGCTTCCCCCACGTGCTCGACCATGCCGATGCTGACCAGCTTGTCGTAGATCTGGCTGCCCTCCAACTCGCGAAAGTCGCGCAATTCGACCCGGCAACGATCCGCCAGGCCGGCCTGCTGAATGCGCTCGCGTGCCAGTTCGGCCTGACGCCCGCTCAAGGTGACGCCGGTAGCATCCACGCCGTAGTGCTGCGCGGCATGGATGATCAAACCACCCCAGCCACAGCCAATGTCCAGAAGCCGCTCGCCCCGCTCGAGCCGCAGTTTTCGGCAGATATAGTCCAGCTTGCGCTCCTGGGCGGTCTCGATGCCTTCATCGGGCGAGGCAAAGTAGGCACAGGAATACACCATGCGGCTGTCCAGAAACTGCGCGAAGAACTCGTTGGACTGGTCGTAGTGATAACTGACCGCCTGGCGGTCGCGCTCGATCGAGTGTGCCCTGCCCTGCAAGTGGGGATGGCGGAACTGCGTTGGTCCACGCCGTGGGGCCGGCAACGAAAAGAGCAGCTTTGCCTGATGCAGCTTCCCGGCCAGACCGAGACCTTCGTCGGCAAGCAGGTCGTCTACAATCGGAAATACCGCGTCGATCCGTCCCAGAATGTCAAAGTCGTCGTAGATGTAGGCCTCGCCCATCGCCAGGTCATCGGTGGGCCAGAACATCGAGCGCAAAGCGCCGGGGTGTTGCAGGACGATCGTGACGCGCACCTCCTCGCCCGACGCCGGCTGCCAGCGGGTACCATCCCAAAGCTGCACGGCGAGGCCGCGTGCCCGGCTACCACCGAACAGCGTCTCAATGAACTCCAGCGTGGGCCGGACTGCCCGATCTTGTAGAGTCGCCTCAGGAATTGCCATGCTTCGGTCCCGTTCACTCCCCACTCGTAGTACCGTCGTCCGCTTCCTGTGCATCGTACCCATTGGGGCGTCAGCCCGGCAAACGAGTGTGGGGCCGGCGCGGTATACTTCTTTAACGTGATGACTGCTGCACTCCCTCCGCTCCCCGACGAGGCGCTTCACGATCATTGCGGTATCGTGGGCATCTATGACCCGACCAACCAGTTAGACGTTCCGCGCTACCTCGTCATTGCCATGACGGCGCTCCAACACCGTGGCCAGGAGAGTGCCGGCGTGGCGCTGCTGGTGCCGAAGACGGGTGAGATCGAGGCGACGACCGGTATGGGACGCGTTCGCGACGTGTTCCCCCGCGGCACCGACGACCTGATTGCAACGTGCTGCGGCATTGGTCACGTTCGGTACTCCACCACAGGCTCCAGTTGCGTCGAAAATGCTGCTCCGTTTGTGCTCCGCCCTGGTCGCAAGATGTTCTTCGACCCGGTTGCCATCGCCCACAACGGTAACGTCGTCAACGCTGCCGAGTTGCGCGCCGAGGTCACCGACATCGTCTTTCAGTCGGAAACGGATAGCGAGGTCATCGCTGCACTGTTGCTCCGTACCGGCGGTGAGACCTTCGCCCATCGCCTGCGCCACGTCGCCCACCGTCTGCGTGGCGCCTACAGTCTGGTTCTCATGTCGGAGGGGAAGCTCTACGGCTTGCGTGACCCCTACGGCATGCGCCCCCTCTCGCTGGGTCGCCTGGGCGACGGTTGGATTCTGGCCTCCGAGACCTGCGCGTTCGACCGCGTCGGCGCGACGTTCGAGCGCGAGTTGGAGCCGGGCGAACTCGTCACGATCGACGACAGCGGGTGCCACTCCGAGTTCTTCATGCGCCGTACACGCCGCGGCTTCTGCGTCTTTGAGTTCGTGTACTTCAGCGATGCCACCAGCGTCCTGGATGGGCGCAACGTCTACGCCGTGCGGGAGGAACTGGGCCGCCAGTTAGCGCTGGAACATCCTGCCGAGGCGGATATGGTCGTCCCCGTTCCCCTCACGGCCATCCCGATGGCCATCGGCTACGCCGAAGCCAGTGGTCTGCCGTTCGCCGAGCCGATCATCGCCAGCCGCTATGCCGACCGTTCCTTCATCAAACCGGACCAGCGCCTGCGGCGTCTGGAAATCGACCTCAAATTCAATATTGTTCGCGACAAGATTGCCGGCAAGCGGCTGGTGGTGGTGGAAGACTCGCTCGTGCGGGGCAACACGCTCGCAATCCTTATCAAAGCGCTCCGGCGCAACGGCGCTGCGCAGGTCCACGTTCGCATCGCCGCTCCGCCGATCCGCCATCCATGCTACTTCGGCATCGACATTCCCACCGAAGACGAACTCATCGCCCACCGCAACTCGGTGGAGCAGGTTCGGCAGCACATCGGGGCCGATAGCCTCGGCTACCTCAGTCTGGCCGGCCTGGGCCGGGCCACCGGCGGCAGCAGCGGCGATACCGACCACACAGCCGAAGCGCACCTGCGCCACCGCTTCTGCTTCGGCTGCATGGACGAGCGCGGCTATCCGTTCCCGGTCAAGGTGGGCATGGAGAAGATGCCGTCGGAGGTGGGCTAAGTACCTCGTCGCGCCCGTACCGCCGCCTCAAAGATGCGGTCGGCGCTGGGAATCGCCGCGGCCTCCAGCGGCCGCGAGTACGGCATCGGCACTTCGGCGCCGCCCAGGCGCTTCACCGGCGCGTCCAGCCAGTCGAAGCACTCATCGGAGATGCGGGCGGCGATCTCGGCGGTGACGCCGTAGCTCTGCCAGCCTTCTTCCACACAGAGGGCGTGGTTAGTCTTCTTGACCGATTGCGCTACGGTCTCGAAGTCCAAAGGACGTAGCGTGCGCAGGTCGACGACCTCCGCCTTGATGCCGGCTTCGCGTTCCAGGCGTTCGGCGACTTCCAGGCAGCGTAACGTCATATAGGAATGCGTAACGATCGTCAGGTCGGTGCCGGCGCGTTTGATGTCGGCCTTGCCGATCGGCACAGTGTATTCGCCATCGGGCACTTCGCCGCGTGTGTTGTAGAGCATCAGGTGCTCGCTGAAGAGCACTGGATCGTTGCTGCGGATACTCGCCTTCAGCAGCCCTTTGGCGTCGTAGGGGGTAGACGGCGCAACGACCCGTAAACCGGGTGTGCTGGCGAACCAGACCTCCAGGCTCTGCGAATGTTGCGCCGTCAGGCCGACGCCGGCGCCGCCGGGAGTACGGATGACCATGGGCACGCCCACGGTACCGCCGAACATATAACGGATTTTGGCAGCGTTGTTGATGATCTGGTCCATAGCGACCAGGATGAAGTTGATCGTCATGATCTCCACGACCGGGCGCAGACCGCCCATCGCCGCGCCAATGCCGGCGCCGACGAAACCCTCTTCCGAAATAGGGGTGGCGCGCACGCGCCTGGGTCCGAATTCCTTGAGCAGCCCCTGCGTGATGCGGTAGGATCCCTCGAAGATGCCGATCTCCTCACCCATGATCAGGACTTTCTCATCGCGGGCCAGTTCCTCGTGCAGAGCCTGCTGCAATGCCTGGCGATATCCGATTTCAGTCATGCTTAACGTTCTGCTCCATCCGCGTAGAGATGCTGATATAACGAGTCGGGCGACGGGAAGGGGCTGCGCTCGGCGAAATCGACAGCCTCCTGTACTTGCTGATCAACGCGCTTCTGTATCGCCTCAAACGTCGCCTGATCCAGCAGGCCGTGTTCTTCGAGGAAGCGCGGGAAGGTCCGGATTGGGTCTTTCTGCCGCCAGTGGTCGATCTCTTCCTGGCTGCGATAGGCTTTGCCGGCGTCGGCGTAAGAGTGACCGTCGTAGCGATAGGTGATGGTCTCCAGCAGGCTCGGTTCCCGTTGCTCGCGCGCACGCTCCAGCAAGCGCTTCGTTGCCGCATAAACTGCCAACACATCCATGCCGTCGACCTGCTCGCCGTGCATGCGATAGGCGCAGGCGCGCTTGTAAAGGTCCGGCTCGCCGGACGCTTCTGCGACCGACGTGCCCATACCGTACTGGTTGTTGGTGACGATCCAGACCACGGGCAGCCGCCAGATCTGCGACAGGTTGAGCGACTCGTGGAAAGCGCCGGTGTTGGTGGCGCCGTCACCGAACACGCCGAGCACTGCTCGGTCTTCGCCCAGATAGTCGGCGGCCAGCGCCAGACCGGCCGCCAGGGGAATCTGCCCGCCCACGATGCCGTAGCCGCCATAGAAGCCACGCGGCACATCCACCATGTGCATGGACCCGCCCCGCCCGCCGGCACAGCCGGTCTCCCGACCGAACAGCTCCGCCATCACGGCGCCCGGTGACGTGCCGCGGGCGAGAGCGTACCCGTGGTCACGATAGGACGTGACCATCTGGTCTTGTTCGCTCATGGCCGCGACAGCGCCGACGACGCTGGCCTCTTCGCCGATATTCCAGTGGCAATAGCCCCGGATGCGATCGCGCGCCAGCATCTCCTTGGTTTTTTCGTCAAAATGGCGGATCAGCACCATCTGTTCCAGAAAATCCAGCAGCCGGTCGCGCGGATAGGGAAGAGGGTGATCCATCGTTTCTCTGGTTCGTTCCACCATCAGTACTGTTCTCCGCCTGTAATGAGCACGCGACGCTCCTGTGTAAAGGATAGCACCCACGGGACGGGTACCGTCCACTGCCATAGCCCGGATTGCCGCTCAGGTCGCTCAGCGCGCGGTACAATGGGGTTGACAACGAGCACATTCTCGGTCGAGGATAGCAAGGGTCGGCGCATGCGTGGAGAATTCGTCGCTGCCGGGGCCGTCACGCTAGTTACGGGCGCCATGGCCTGGACGGTCGGCCGACAATGGCAGGCACGCCGCCGCCCCTATCAAGCTGCCTGGCTGGTCGCCCTGGTGATGGCGGCGGTTGCCGCTGGAAGCTACGCCATTTTCCTGGTGACGGGGCGCCCCGCTCTGCTCTTCCGGCTCTACTACCTCTTCGGCGCCGCGCTGAACGTCGCCTTCCTGGGTCTCGGCAGCCTCTATCTTGTGCTGCAGCGCGACCTGCGTCCGCTCGTCATCGTGCTGATCGTCGCCAGCATCGTCACCGCCGCCGCCATTTTCGCTGCCCCGATCAACGCCGCCGAACTGGCGAGCGCGACCGGAGCCGGCATCAATGTGCTGGAGGCCGGCCCATGGCAGCCCTTATTGATCGTGATGAACAGTTTCGGCACGATCTGCCTGGTTGGCGTCGCCCTCTATTCCGCCGTGCGTACCTGGCTGAGTCACCAGCACCTCGAACGCGCTGTGGCCAATGTCGTCATCGCCATCGGCGCCCTCACCATTGCCGGCGCCGGCACGTTCGCCCGCCTGGCCGGCGCCGGCGCCTTCTGGGTCATCATGCTGATCGGCTGGACAGTCATGTTCGGCGGTTTCATGGCGACGGCCCGCCGAAGCGCCGTCGCCGGGGCAAGGCCACGGCGCTCGGAGGTCGGGGTGCGGACGGGGCGATGAGGTGGAGTAGAGCCGCGACTGCGGTCTGCGGCCCAAAGACAAGACTGCGGTCTTGGGACGTCCGTTGCACCGCAGTGCTGTCTTTGGGCCGCAGACCGCAGTCGCGGCACTGTCACCCCGGCAGTCGCGGCTCTGTCACCCCGGCAGTCGCGCCACTATGAAATCTGAGTCTGACTTGCCCCTGACCCCCGCGAGCACAGCGAGCATTGAGGCTCGTAAGGAAGCCCACCTGGCGCTGACGATGCACGGCCCGGTGCAGGAGTCGGTGGCCGACGGCTTCGCGGCCTACCGGCTCGAACACAACGCGCTGCCCGAGCTGGACCTCGACCAGATTGACATGTCGACATCGTTCCTGGGTAAGGCACTGCGCGCGCCGTTGCTGATCAGCGGCATGACGGGCGGCGCCCAGCGCGCCCGCGAGATCAATCGCAACCTTGCCGCCGCAGCACAGGCGACCGGTATCGCCTTCAGCGTGGGCAGTCAGCGCGCCGCCCTGGAGCGCGCGGACCTGCGCACTACCTACCAGGTGCGCGACGTGGCGCCGGATGTTCTACTACTCGGCAACCTGGGCGCTGTCCAGCTCCGGCGTGGTTACGGCCTGGAGCAGTGCCGGGGCGCCGTGACCATGATCGGCGCCGATGGGCTGACATTCCACCTCAACGCCTTGCAAGAGGCGCTGCAGATGCACGGCGATACGACGTTCGCTGGGGTGGAAGACGGAATCGGCGCCATCTGTCGTGACCTGGGCGTGCCTGTGCTGGTGAAAGAGGTGGGCTGGGGCATCTCCGGTAGCGTGGCGCGCCGCCTGGAAGCAGCCGGCGTGAGCGCTATCGATGTCCAGGGCGCCGGCGGCACCTCCTGGGCACGCGTCGAAGGTCTACGTGCTCCCACAGAACGGCTGCGCGCCGCCGCCGATGCCTTCGCCGGATGGGGTATTCCCACCCCAGAATGCATTGTGCAGGTCCGCGCCACCTGTCCCGACATGCCGATTATCGCCGGCGGCGGCATCCGCACCGGCGTCGATATTGCCAAAGCGCTGGCGTTGGGCGCCGACCTTGCCAGCGCTGCCCACCCGTTCCTGGAGCCTGCAACCCGCTCCGTCGAGGCGGTCGTCGACCGGATTGAGCAGTTCGTCTTTGAGTTGCGCCTTGCCATGTTTGCCACCGGCAGTCGCAATTTGGCGATGCTACGGCAGGTGACGGTGCTTCGCAGGTGAGGGCTGGCGACTGAAGTCGCGCCTACGAACGAGCGAAGTGGCTGCCCTCTGGGCCCTGCGCGGGCTGGGAACGAGTCCGCGAAGGCGGATTTCGCAAGGGTAGCCGCGACTTTAGGACCCGTCACGAAATAAC
>DHIZ01000399.1 GCA_002404055.1 Chloroflexi bacterium UBA4733 | reverse complement strand
CCAAATACCTACCCCAGAAAGCCTACGCACCTACCCCCATCGCGGTGACATTCGCGTTCACCGCCGCACGCTTACCGCGAGTGTAGCATGCGTCACAGACGCCGGAGGAAGCAATCGTCGCACTGCCGGTGCCCTGGCCGGAGCTCGTCAGCTGGGCAAGCGGCCGGGCAAAACTTCTTCGTCGCGTCCACCGCGGTGATCCGCCCCCGGCCGCCTCCGACAGCTTGACGACCGCGTGAACGCTTCCTCAGGCCGGAGCTTGCTCCCACTGCGGGCCGTGCCCTCGTGGCAGCCAACGGAGAGTGATGGCAGGCGCCGAACTTGACGCGCGTGCGACTGCTGGTTAGGCTAGGTACTATGCAACTTACCCCTGATGAACTTACCCGCCTGTCGCCACAGGAACGCCTGAGTCTCATTGAACAGCTCTGGGGCAGCCTTTCCGATGCCGATATTCCGCTTATGTCCGCGCAGCAGGGCGAGCTTGAGCGTCGCCTGGCCACGTTCGAGAACGATCGCGCACAGGCGGTGACGTGGGACTGCCTGCATGCGGAGTTGGAACGGCGTTGCCCGTAGCGTTACCCGTCCTCTTCACACCAGCCGCTCGGGCGGACGTCATTGCCGCGCAGGATTGGTACGAAGATCAAGCGACCGGCCTTGGCGCTCGGTTCCGCACTGAGCTTGGTAGCACCGTTCAGCGTATCACAGATAATGCCCTACAGTTTCCTCCAGCATTCCGCGACGTGCGGCGCGCGCTGCTGCGCCGCTTTCCCTATGCCGTACTATTTCGGATCGACCAGAATGCAATCACCGTTCTCGCCTGCTTTCACGCCAGCCGTGACCCGCAGCAATGGCAGCGTCGGATTGGGCAGTAGGTGTGACGGTAGCAACGTTGGGGTCGGCCGCCAGCACCCGAAGCGTACCCTCGCCGGCATTGCCACGACGCACTGGTGGCGGAGGGCTGCAGTTAGCGCGTGCCAGGTCAATCAGGTCGGTTCCCATGGCGATTGTGACCGAATTGCCCGGGTCAGGCTGGGCAGGCTCAGGCAGCGTCTGAAGCGAGATCATAGAGGCGGATCGCCACGGTGCGGCCGGTCGACGGCGCCTGTTGGTGCAGCCGGTCCATCCGCAGCGCCACGGCGGCGCCGTAGTAGCGCTCGCCACATTGGCGGCAGACGTCGGCAGGGACATGCTCGAACAGCACCATGTCGTCGCCCCACCAGTGCTCCGCCGTCACCTGCCGCCGCACTGTCTCGCCGCCGCAAATGAAGCAGTCGGTCACCATCCGTTCATCCACTCCGGCACTCCTTTCAGCGATTGCGCGTCTGCGGATCGCGCCATTTCGGCATCGTTGGCTCGTACACCGTCACGATCACCAGATTGCCGGTCCGATGCAGAGGTCGTTCGCTCCGTGAACATGAGTACGCGACAACGGGCCCGGATCCCAAAGACAGTCAATCTCGTCTCCGTCATGGCTTACAACCTGGAGGAGCTTGGCCGATCCACCGACTCCGTTGGCCAGCACTGGGAGGGGCACGACGACGTGGTCGAGAAGGCAATGGCTTAAGATCACTGCGGTCTGCCGAGCGCGTTGCAGCGGGATCGTAACGAGGGGTCCCATTGCGGCTCTCGCACAAAGATTGCACGTGTGTGGTATACTGCCGTCCTGAGGACGGCAGTATACCACACAGGCTTGACTTATGCCAAAAACAGCGAGTTTCGCCCTCATCGAGCAACTCGCTCAGTCGCACCGGCGCGTCCTCTCGGATTGGCGGGCGACGGTCTTCCTCCGGCGCGCCAGCCGGCTGCTGCCGCAGTCCGAACGGCGTTGGACGAACGTACCGGCCAGTGCCCGCGCCGTTCACCCGCTGCTCGAGCAGATGGTGCATCGCGGCGAACTCCGGCCCATCCCAGACCTTTCCCAGATGTACGAGGTCACGGTTCCCTTTGTGCAAACGGGAGTCGTGGGCGAGGACGAGATCCTCATGGATGTTCATCCCTACGCGGCGCTGAGCCACCTGTCTGCTCTGGTCTTCCATGACTTGACGGACGAGTTGCCGAAGGGGATCACAGCGATGATTCCTGCTTCCGGCACCGCCGGCTTACTGCCGTTGGATACTGACGCATCGGACTGGGAAGGCCTGGCGCTCGTCCGGGGACGGATCCCGGCGGAGATACTGGGCCGGCCGCTCCACTGGCTACGTACTCAGGGAACTCGCTATTTCGGTACCCACGTCTACCGTCCGCACGGCTGCCCGATCCGAGCGACGACAACAGAACGCACGCTGCTCGATGGGTTACTCGAGCCGGAGCGCTGCGGCGGCTTCCAGAATGTGCTGCACGCCTGGACCCTGGCCCGTGATCTCCTCGACCTCGACGCCCTGGTCGCCCTGGTAGACCGGTTCGAGATCGCCGTCCTGCGCCAGCGCACGGGCTTCGTCGTCGAGGAGCTTGGTCTAGCGCATCCGGCCATCGAGACGTGGCGATCGCGCGCGCGACGTGGTGGGTCCAGTCGCCTCCTGGGGACCTCGCCCTATGCGCCGACCTACAGCGAGCGGTGGAGCCTGTCGATCAACGCGCCCGTTGGATCCCTCCGGGGCGAGGTCGCGTGACTTCCCGCTATCCGCTCTCCTTCGAGACCATCCCGGCTTGGGCCGCCGCGCAGCACATCTCGGTGGCCGAGGCACGAACGCGCTTTGCCCAGTACGCCATCCTGTGCGCGGTCGCCGGCTCTCGGACGCTGGCGGCAATACTCGTCTTCAAGGGCGGCAATGCGCTCGATTTTGTCTGGCAGCCCAATCGGAGCACGCGCGATCTCGATTTCTCCGTTGACATGGCAGCGCTCCGAGAACCCATAGTTATGGAGCATTTGGCCGAACTCTTCGCGCGCAGTCTGGCGGTGTCGACGCGGGAAACGGGTGTCGCATTGCAGGTGCAGAGCGTCCGGCAACAGCCGCCTGGACCGGAGAAGACGTTCGTGACCTACGAGGTGCGGGTCGGCTACGCGCTCTCAGACGAGGAGTCACTCCTGGATCGAATGCGGGGTGGACAGCCCAGCACGCGCGTCATCCCGCTGGAGATCAGCATTAACGAGTCCATTTCTGCCGACGAGATCGTGGCCCTTGACGCTACTCACCGGTTACGCGTGAGCACGATCGAGGACATCGTTGCGGAAAAATTGCGGGCATTGCTGCAGCAGCGTCTGCGCAATCGCCAGCGACCCCAAGATCTCCTCGATATTGCCGTCGTTCTGAAAGGGACATCCGAGCTAGACCCCGACCGAGTGGCCCGGTTCCTCCTCACCAAAGCTCGGGCTCGCGGGGTGACCGTCTCCCGTACCGCTTTTCACCACCCGGAAGTGGCAAGACGTGCGTATTCCGACTACGACGCGCTGCTCCTGACCACGCGCGCTGCGTTCATCCCGGCGGAGGAGGCATTGTCCATCCTCTACGCCTTTGTCGACACACTGCCCATTCCCGAGATCGACCCCACGTAGCCGAAGGGATACTCGTGTGCCAGAGCGACGATCACGGGGTTCTGTCCGCTTCATGTTTCCGTGACCACCGTGCCGTCCACGGCTCGCCGGAACCAATGATGATGGCATCTTCTCCTGGCGTCACCGTCCTCGATACGGCTGGATGCGGAAACGGACCGCGAACTGACCGCTCTCGCCCAACAACAGGGGCTGAGGAAGTCGGCGCTTGTCCGTTCGGTCGTGCAAAACGACCTACGTGACCGCGACCGCAGCACCGCGTGATGGGTGCCCACCCGAGAAGTTCCTCCACATACTGCAAAATATGCCGCAGGCGGTATACTTTGCAGTATGTCTAGCCCCCTCCTCCATATCCGCGACCTGGCAGAAGGGCAATGGAGTCTGGTGACGCTCCGGCAGGCCCGAGCAGCCGGTGTCGCCTGGCACTCCATCGTTCGTCTGACCGATACTGGTCTGCTCGAACGCGTTGCCCACGGTGTCTACCGTGTTCGCGGCGCTGCCGAGCCCGATCACCTCAGCCTTCGTGCGGCGTGGCTGCAACTGGACCCGGGTCGCCCGGCCTGGGAGCGGTTGGGCGACCCCGACGTTGCCGTCGTTTCCCACACATCGGCAGCGGCACTGTACGCGGTCGGCGATCTACGCGCTGACATCCATGAGTTCACAGTGCCGCAGCGTCGTCAAACGCGCCGCTCGGACGTGTACTTGCACCGTGGCCGCGTCCAAGAGGAGCGCAAGATCCTTCTCGCCGGCCTTCCTACGACGCGGGCTGGCTGGATGGTTGGTGATCTGCTCGCAGACAACGTCGATCCAGAGAGCGTCGCCCAGATCACCGTCGAGGTCCTTGATCGCGTCTTCGATTACCCGCGGGTCGTGGCCAGGAGTCTCGCTCCCCATGCTGCCCGTTTTGGCCTCCCAAAGGGAGACGGGATAGCGCTGCTCGATTACCTGCTCTCGCGCGCCAACTATCGGGACAGGGACGAAATGGTTTTGCTGGCGGGCCAGGCAGAATGAACGCTCCCCGCTACGAAGATCCCCAGGCCATGCGCCAGGCAATCAATGATCGGCTGCGCCGGCTGATGAACGACACCCCCGGCACGCAACTGGCCGACCTGCAACGTCAGTTTGCGTATGATCGGTTGCTCAGCCGGGTGTTTCATGCACGAGAGGATCGATGGGTGCTGAAGGGCGGCACTGCCATGCTGGCTCGACTGGGAGGTCGCGCCCGGCACACGCTCGATGTCGACCTGTATAACCAGCGGGACGCCATGGTGGAAGCTGAGCGGGCCCTGCGTGCGGCTGCTACACTCGACCTGGGAGACCACTTTCGGTTCACCTTGAGTCCCGGCCAGATGATCGCGGAGATACTGAGCGCCCTCCGCGTTCCGGTCGACGCCTACCTGGGAGCGGCCAGATTCACCAGCTTCCGTGTGGATCTGAGTGCGGGCCTCGTCATGACCGGGGTACCGGACGAGGTGGATTCCCTTGTTCCCATAACGCTGCCTGGACTGGTTCGGGGCACCTACCGAGCCTACCCAATCGTGGATCACGTCGCAGACAAGGTCTGTGCCATGCTGGAGGTTCACGCTCGTCTCACCGGGCCCCCGATACACAGCACACGGTATCGCGATCTCGCCGATCTGACCGTGTTCGCCCACACCGCCAGCGTTGACGCTGCAAATTTGAACACTGCGCTTACTGCTGAGGCGGCGCGCCGTAGCCTACAACTGCCAACGACGCTGCCGAACCTGGACTGGCCCGGCTGGCGTGCCGGCTATTCGCGAGCGGCGCGCGATGCGCCAGACCTGGCCGAGCGAGATCTGGACAGCGCCCTCGCTACGGTCCGCTGTTTCATAGATCCAGTCCTTGACGGAACGGCGGCTGGGCGCTGGAATCCTGAACACCTGGCCTGGGACTCGGATGGCGCGAACCAATGCTGATGCCGCGTGTCACGATCGTGATCTCGCCCTTGCTTCTACTGGTGCCGATCACCAAAAACGGCAGACCGAGGAGCAGAAACGTCGCGGTGGTTCGACCGACGTTCACATGCCCGTCGGTGCTGCTCGCTCCCTGAGGTACCCATCCCTTTCGCGCCGCACGTTGAAGGCGTCAGGATGGCCGTTGGTGGCGTCGCAGGCCTCGGCGCGGACGCCTCCCCGTTAGCTAAAACCACTCCCACTTGCGAA
>DHIZ01000276.1:2071-2531 GCA_002404055.1 Chloroflexi bacterium UBA4733 | reverse complement strand
GGCCGGGGGGGGGGTGGGTCTGGGGCTGCAGGTGGCGGGGGAATCCCGCCTGGCGCCGCTCACGACCGTACAGGTCCCCGATGGTGTGGACGAGACACAGGTGCGCGGCTACCTGCTCAAGGAGCGCAGTATCGAGATCGGCAGCGGGCTGGGCTCGCTCCGGGGAAAGGTCTGGCGAATAGGGCTGATGGGCTTCTCTTCTACGGCGGCTAACGTGCTGCTGATCGTCGGTGCCCTGGGCGCCAGTATCGCCGACCAGGGCAAGCCGCTTGACGTCGGTTCCGGACTTGCCGCGGCATCGCAGCTGCTGTTCGCGTAGGACGCAGCGAACGGGCAGCAGTCGGTGTCTAACCGCACAATTCTGGCGGTTGAAGGTGTGGCCCGGAGAATCTCGTGCTCACCCGCCCACAATGAAGAAGAGCCGCCCCCCCGCGTAGTCACGGCCTGGGCGGCTCTGATC
>DHIZ01000276.1:0-1952 GCA_002404055.1 Chloroflexi bacterium UBA4733 | reverse complement strand
GACCAATGCTGCGGGGATGATACGGCGCCGTCTGGCCGGTGATCGAAACGCTGAGGCACTTACCGGCGTCGGTGAGGTTGGCGCGTTCAACGGTACCGATGCTGCCACCCGGCAGACCGAACAGTACCCGGTCGCCGGGCTGTAGTTGTGCTGCGCGTGTGTTCTTCATCTGTTCTCCTCTTAGTCGATCTTTGCGGGCGTCTCTGCCAGACGGGCCACTCGTGACTGCTGGTACTCCTCGACATAGGCGCTGGTGTACGCCGCCTGCTCCTCCGGAGAGTACGTGCCATGCGATGTGTACTTCAGATCCATCATCGAGACGTGACCCCAGCGATACAGCTTCTCCGGCCCAACCTTCTCGTTGACCGGAGCGTGCAACTCGTTCGCATGGGCTGTTGCACGCGCGTGCGCGATGAGGCGATCGATCGGGAGTATCGGCGTTGTAGCCATGACTGTTCCCATCCCATATCCACCGGGTCCATGCCCGGGTACTTCGTAGCGTTGCCGGCCTGCTACTGCGACGGCCGCCGATTGGGGTGAATGTGTGCTGAAACGCGTGGGGTCAGATGCAAAATCTTTTTAGAAACAGTACCGAATCATATAATCTCTAATCTCATCATACACCGCTGCACGAACTGGCGGAAGTGGTGCTCACCATCCGGCCAGGGCCTTTTCATGTTGAAATGCCGAGTAGCGCGAGCGCTTGGCGGGGTTGGTGGCCGTAGGTGCGCAATGCCGCCGCAACGTTGGCATGGCCAGCGCGACGTACGATGCCAATCACCGTGTTGCGTAGCGCCGTGAGCGCCTGCGGGGCGCTGCCGCTGCGCACCTGACAGCGATCCTCGCCGAAGGTCTCGTCCCGAATCCAGTGCAGGCGATTTTCGATCCCCCAATGCGCGCGCCACAGCGTTTGCAGCGCCGCCGCCGTCGCCCGCCGCGGCGTGAGACTGGTCACGGCATAGGCCTGCTCGTAGGTGGTCTTGCCTTGGCGTGTCACCACCCGCTGCACCGTACAGGCGTAGCCTAAGCCGGGCCAGTCGCTATAGCCCACCAGCGCCGTCGAGCAGCGCAGCAAGCGCAGTTCCTGCCGGCCATGCCCGCGTCCGCTGCGCAGATCGGCCGGCATCGGCTCCCCCCACGGCGGATCAGCAAACAGCACAGCCAGCTCCTCCAGCAGGGTCGGTTGATTCTCCTTCACCGCGAAGAAGTAGTCGCCGCCCTGGCTTAGAATCTGCGTACACAGCGTGCGCTGACAGAACAGCGCGTCGCCGGTTACCACACGCCCGTGCAGGTCCAGCGGCGTCAGTACCGCCGCCGCCAGCGTCAGTTCGTGCTCTTTGGAGCTCCCCCTTTTTGGCCGCGCACACAGCCGTCGCCCTGGGCATAGGCGGCGACCACATGCACGCCGGGCACCGTCTCGCCGTGGATGCCCCGCAACGTCTTGCCGTCGAGGGTCAGCACCTCGCTGGCTGGCAGCCCCTGGGCCGCGAACCAGCCAGCGAGGACGCGCTCGAAGGCGACGACGTCGACATCCCGGAAGATGCGGAACAGCGTCGCCACGCTGGGCGTACGGCCACACTCGAAGCCCAGGGCACTGGCGATGGCGCCGCCCGCGCGTTCACGGCCCCACTGGGCGATCGCATACAGGCTGCGGGCATCGCACAGCATCGCGCAGACCGCAAGCGTCAGGATCGACGCCTGGCCATAGCGACAGCCGCGCCGATGTCGCGGATCGGGCACCCCACGCAGCGCTTCCAGCAAGGAGGGCACGGGCAACCCGGCCAGGGCAGCAGCAGACACGACAGACCTCCCAGCGGCTTTCGCTGCTCGTCACCACGAATCTGCCACCCACCATAACACTATGAAAAGGCCCTGGCTCACGATGGACGACGATGGACCTTGACGGGAAGTTCGCGTACAACTGAAAATCGCAGTGTCGGCAGTTCGATTCT
>DHIZ01000360.1 GCA_002404055.1 Chloroflexi bacterium UBA4733 | reverse complement strand
CCCTGATAAGGCAGAGGCCCTAATGGGGGTGTAACAGCCAAAACGAGTAGGCTGGTACCCAACTGAGCCAGCGGTGGGTGAGCACTACAGAGGCCCAGGACCTCCAGAGTCCTTAACAAAGACGGTGCCCCCACCACTGGGCAAGGAAGGCCTGACGGCCAGTGGGATGTCGTGCCTCGAGCACCTGCCATTAGGGCGCCGCGAACCTTCTTCGGCTCAGTCGAGAAACGATCCGATAAGGAGGACAGGGACATGTTGTTTGTCGGCGTGGACTGGGCCGAGGATCATCACGACATCTGCCTGATGGATGAGCAGGGGAAGGTCATAGGCAGCAAGCGGGTTGAGGAATCCTTGCAGGGAGCCGCCCAGGTGCACGCGCTCATTGCAGACTGGGCCGACGACCCAGGGCAGGTGATCATCGGCATCGAAACGGACCGTGGCCTGTTCGTCCAGTCGCTGCTGGCCGCGGGCTATCAGGTCTACGCCATCAATCCCCTGGCGGTCAGCCGCTATCGCGAGCGCCATACCATCGCCCGGGCGAAGTCCGACCCAGCCGACGCCAAGCTGCTAGCTGACGTGGTGCGGACCGACCGCCACAACCATCGGCCCGTTGCCGGAGACTCTGTCGTGGCCCAGGCGGTCAAGGTGCTGGCGCGCAACCACCAGCAGCTCATCTGGACCCGCCAACGGCAGGTGAACCAGCTGCGCAGCAGCCTGCGAGAGTTCTATCCTGGCGCGCTGGCCGCCTTTGACGACCTCGACTCGCGCGACGCGTTGGCTATCCTGGCCGTTGCTCCCAGCCCCGAGAGTGGCCGGCGGCTGTCCCTGGCCAAGATCGCCTCGACCCTGCGCCGCGCCGGCCGGCAGCGCAATGTCGAGAGGACCGCCGAAAAGATCCAGGTCGCGCTGCGCGCTCCCCAACTGGAAGTGCCGCCCGTCCTCGCTTTGGCCTACGCCGACGGTGTCAAAGCAAGAGTGCACATCATCGCCGATATCAGCACCCAGATCGCCGAGTTGGAGATGAAGCTAACGGCCCAGTTTGAAGCGCACCCGGACGCCGAGATCATCACCAGTCTGCCCGGACTCGGTCCCGTCCTCGGCGCCCGGGTGCTCGCGGAGTTCGGGGATGACCCGACTCGCTTTGCTGATTCTAAAGCCAGGAAGAATTACGCCGGCTGTTCCCCCATCACCACCGCCTCCGGCCGCATGCGGGTGGTGCATGCCCGCTTTCCACGTAAGACGCGTCTGGTCGATGCTGGCTATCTGTGGGCCTTCAGCTCGCTCAAGGGCTCGCCAGGAGCGCGGCGCTACTACGATGCCTGCCGCGCTCGACATCAGACCCATGCCCAAGCGCTGCGGGTCCTGGCCAATCGCTGGTTCGGCATTCTCCATGGCTGCCTGTGCCACCGAACCCCGTACGCCGAGGAGACCGCCTGGCTCCAGGAGAAGGAGGCCGCCGCGTAGCCACTGCTCAACGGTGGTAGTCAAGCGCTAACGTCTACCGTGTCCTATCCATGCGAGCGCATTGCTCCTTTCCCCCTGACGAAGGCGAGCGCCACTGGCGGACCAAGAGGTGGCCGTATCTTGAGCGCTGGCTCACTTCGGCGGGCGGTTACGTGAGTGCATTCGCTGTGACTCCAGCCCGCATAGGCCCAGGGCGCCATGGCCGGTGCGCTGTTCATGACCGAGAATGGTCACGTGGCAGGAGAGGGAATCGGTCAGTCTGCATCCGATGGAGGACTCACCTGGCTAGCGCGTGATTGGCCGGTGCCAGCCAGCGAGGCGGCCTATCATGGCCTGGCCGGCGACCTGGTGCGCGCCGTCGAGCCACATACCGAGGCTGACCGGGTGGCCATTCTAGCCCAGTTCCTGGTGGCCTTCGGCAACGTCATCGGCCGCGGTGCCTACCGTGTGGTGGGGGCCACGCCGCACCACGCCAACGAGTTCCTGCTGCTGGTAGGCGCCTCGGCCAAGAGCCGCAAGGGGTCCTCCTGGGACATCGTCGAGCACATCCTGCAGGACCTCGACCCAGGCTGGGCCAGCAGCCGTATTCATTCCGGCCTGGCCTCAGGCGAGGGCCTGATCTGGCACGTGCGCGATGCCGCCGACGCAGTCGGCCGCTCCGGCGACGTGGACCCTGGGATTACCGACAAGCGCTTGCTGGTCATGGAGCCCGAGTTCGCATTGGTCCTGCGCGTCCTGGCCCGCGAGGGCAACACCCTCTCGGCCGTGGTGCGCAACGCCTGGGATGGCAAGCCGCTGCAGACCATGGCCAAGAACAGTCCAACGCGGGCCAGCGGCGTACATATTTCCATCCTTGGACACATCACGCTCGAGGAGCTGTTGCGCTACGTGAATGCCACCGAGTTGGCGAATGGGTTCCTCAACCGCTTTATGCTGCTGGCCGTTCGGCGGGCCAAGCTCCTGCCCGAGGGCGGCGACCTCCAGAGCGTCGACTGGGCTCCACTGAAAGCCCGTCTCCAAGCCGCCATGGCTCGGGCCCGAGAGAGTGCCGAGTTGGTCTTGACCCAGGCCGCCCGACAGCACTGGATCGAGGTCTACCCCCAGCTCTCTGCCGAAGCCAGTGGCCTGTATGGGGCAGTGACCGCACGCGCCGAGGCGCATGTGCTGCGCTACAGCTTGCTCTATGCGCTCCTGGACGGTGCCCCGGCGGTGGACCTCCCGCACCTCGAAGCTGCGCTCAGCTTGTGGGCCTATGCGGACCGTAGCGCGCGCTGGGTGTTTGGCGATACGCTCGGCGACCCGGTCGCCGATGACATCTGGCAGGCCATGCAGTCTCGCCGCGAGGGCCTCACTCGTCAGGCGGTGAGCGATCTGTTCAGCCGGAACAAGTCGGCCAAGACCATTGCGGCGGCCCTGAGCACCTTGGAACGAGCAGGCCGGCTGCGCCGTGAATTGCGTCCCCTCGACCATGGCCGTGGCCGGCCGGCTGAGGTCTTTGTCCCTGTCACTCCCTCGCAGCTGTCTGGAGACAGTCTGAATTGAGCTGCCTAAGCCAACTCCTTCTCGGGACAGCCGTTTCTCTAGGCTGAGTGGTCCACTGCTCCAACCGCGGGCAAACAGCCCTCAACAGCAAACGATGGTGAGGCCCCTTTACTGCTGACGGAACAGCACTGTGTTCCCGAGCGGAGCCGCCCCTGGCGGGGAGCCGCGCAGCGCTTGTCCTTGACCGGGCCGGCTACGCTGGCTGACGGCGAGGCGCTCACCGTTGTGTGTCCTGTCTTCCGTCGCCTCGCCGTACCTACCCCATCGCCGGGCCGGTCATGGACGCGGCGACGGGAGGGGCCGTCCTGGCCTTCACGCCGCGATAAGTCCCGTTAGACGGCATGGTCTCCTA
>DHIZ01000045.1:8515-46263 GCA_002404055.1 Chloroflexi bacterium UBA4733 | reverse complement strand
GCGACCACCGCGGTAGTCCGCAGCGGCTCGCCCGGCGAGGTGATCGCCGCCGTGGCCACGGAGGTACAGGCTGGCTGGATCGCCATGGCCAGCCATGGGCGCGGCGGCATCGGCGGCTTTGTGCTGGGCAGCACCGCGTTACGCGTGTTGCGCCACGTTTCCCTTCCCGTATTGATCGCTGCAGGGCGGCTGGCTTAGGGGAGAGAAGCGCCAGCGGATACCCGGTGACGGCTGGGCGGAAAAGGAACCGCTGCTGCTATTCTGCCCTTCGTCGCGGCGTAGAAACCCAGCGGAGAGTTGGAGGTGCTCTTGATGAATCGGACCGACGTCACGGATCTGGCGGTGCTCAGTGCGCGGCGGCTGCACGTCTAAGCTCGGGGCCAGGACCGGGCAGGCCTCCGGCTCGTGCAGTGACCTGGTGATCCAACTGCTGGTCCAGCCCGGCGCCCGCCGGGACGAGGTGGTTGGACGGCACGGGGAGGCGCTCAAGGTCCGGGTGCGGGCCCCGGCTCAGCAGGGCCGGGCGAACCGGGCGGCGCTGGCGCTGCTCGCGGCTGCGCTCGGCGTGCCGGAGCAGCAGGTCACCCTGGTGGGCGGCGCAGCCTCGCGCTCCAAGTGGGTGCGAGTTTTGGGCGCCGACACTGGAGCGCTCCGGCGCCTGCTCAGTGAGACCAGGGGGAGGTCACCACCCTCTTCACGAGGAGCGTCAGGTCGACCGGCACCCGCTCCGATGCCAGTTTGCCTGCTTCGATGCGGGAGAGGTCGAGGAGATCGTTGATCAGCGCCACCTCGCGTTCGGCGCAGTGGCCATCGGCAATGCGCCGAGCAGCGCCTCAGGCGTGCAGGGCCTGGTAGACTTCCGCCGCCAGCAGTGGACCAATGCCCCGGATGCTTTGTAGCGCTGCCGGGTCGCAGTGCCGCAGCCCGGCAGGATCGCGGCCCGCGCGAATCAGGGTATGCCGGGCGCGCGTGCTGAGGCCCGTGCCTTCCCAGGGATCGCGCGGCGGAGTTCGCCAGACGGCCATGTCCTCGAGCCGGGCGAGGTGGGCAGAGAGGAGCCGCGGATCGTGCCCGCCGAAGAGACGGCCGTACAGCGTGTGCTCGGCAGCGAGGTAGCCGTTCGCGGCGAGTGCCTGCAACTGCGCGGCCGCTTGGCGCAGGAGCGGCGCTGTCGCTTGCCATATGCCAAGGCAGCGGCCGAAGGCGTGATCCTCCAACTGCCGGATGCGCGAGGTGGAGACCCCAAAGTGGATGGCCAGCACGCGCACAGGTACCGGCGGCGTGCAGACGCAGTGGGCGTACAGAATGGCGGTGCAGCGATCATTGAGCAGCGGCAACGAGGCGCGAAATGCCGGTGGCACGGTCGGCACTGCTGAGTCAGCGCTCAGCGGCATCATTGTCGGCGGCATCCGGCGCCGGGCCGAGCGCCTGGCGGAGGACGGCCCACGGCAGGAGGGCGCATTTCAGCCGGGCTGGGCTAAGCGGCACGCCGAGCGCTGCAAGCAGTTCCTGCCCCGGCATGGCGCGCACGTCGGTCAGCGAGCGCCCCTCCACCATCTCCGCCAGGATGGATGCCGCTGCCTGGCTGATGACGCAGCCCTGACCCTGAAAGCGCATTGCCAGCAGTTGGTCATCGGCAGTGCGCAACTCGATCCGCACCTGATCCCCGCACAGCGGGTTCATCCCCTCCTCGGCGCGGTCGGGCTTCTCCAACGTGCCACGGTACGGCGAGCGCCGCCAGTGTTCCAGGATTTCCTCCTGATACAACGCATCCATTGTTCGGTCTATCCCTTTGCTACTTACACCAGAGAGAACACCTGGCGCACCTCGGCCAGCCCTTCCAGCAGTCGGTCAACGTCCTCGTCAGTCGAGTAGACGTACAGGCTGGCCCGGCAGGTTGCCGGTACCCTCAGGCGGGTCATCAGGGGCTGACAGCAATGGTGCCCGGCCCGAATGGCCACCCCGTGCCGATCAAGGATGGTCGCAACGTCATGCGGATGAACGCCGGTAACATTGAATGACACGACGCCAGCTCGCGCCTCGCCCGGCGGCGGACCGTACAGCGTGATATCGGGGAACGCGGCCAGCCGGGCCAGCAGCCGTGTCACCAGCTCCGCCTCGTGGCGGCGCACGGACGCCATGCCCAGCCCGCTTAGATAGTCCACCGCCGCTCCTAGCCCGACCGTGCCGGCAATGTCCGGCGTGCCGGCTTCAAACTTCCAGGGCAGGTCGTTCCAGGTCGATTGGCGCAATTTCACCTCGCGGATCATGTCCCCTCCGGCCAGGAAAGGCGGCATGCGCTCCAACAAGGCCCGTTTGCCGTAGAGGACGCCGATCCCTGTCGGCCCAAGCATCTTGTGCCCGGAGAAAGCGAGAAAGTCGCAGTCCAGGGCCTGGACGTCCACCGGCATATGGGGCACGCTCTGAGCGCCATCAATCAAGACGAGCGCGCCGTGCTGATGGGCGCGACGCACGATGCCGGCGACCGGGTTGATCGTGCCCAGCGCGTTGGAGACGTGGGTCAGCGCGACGAGTTTCGGTTCCAGCTTCAGCAGGCGATCCAGCACATCGAGCTCCAACCGACCATGCTCGTCGATCGGCACAAACTCCAGACGCAGCCCGCGCTCCTGGGCCAGCATCTGCCAGGGCACCAGATTGCTGTGGTGCTCGAGCTCGGTCAGCACGATCACAGCACCGGGCTGCAAGGTGGCCCGTCCCCAACTGGCGGCCACGAGGTTGATGGCCTCCGTGGTGTTGCGGACGAAGACAACTTCCCTGGTCGAGGCGGCGCCGATGAAGCGCGCGAGGCGTGTGCGCGCCCCTTCATAGGCGGCTGTTGCGGCCTCGCTCAGCGCGTAGACGCCCCGATGCACGTTGGCGTTGCTCCGGCGGTAGAAGGTGTCGAGGGCGCCGAGCACCGTCTCCGGCTTTTGCGACGTGGCGGCGCTATCCAGGTAGGTGAGGCGCTGGCCGTTGCTGCGCTGGCGAAAGATCGGGAAATCTGCCCGCAGGCGGTGGGGGTCCAATTCCGCCGACGCGGCGGACCGTGTCATGGTAGCGGCCACGTCCTTGCTCTTCCTGCCGACCAACCGACCAGGACCAGCAAGGCAAGCTCCTTGCTGCCGTCCAGTCGTTAGTGTACGATATGGCTACACGTTTAGCAAGAAGATTCAGGTATTTTCCGGTGCGTTTGCGCTGGGATAGGGTAGCTACCGGCCTCCAGGGCGGCGTCAACCAGAGAGATCGACGCCAAGGATGTCGCCTGCAGGGCCCCGCGCAGCGCGTCCACTGCCCGATCCCAGGCGGGGTGCAGCGGGCACATGTCTTCCCAGCGGCAGGGACCATCGCGCAAGGTGCAACGTTCCGGTCGAAGGGGGCCCTCCGCCGCTTCCACCACCTCCACGAGCGAGATCGTGGCGGGATCACGCAGCAGGCGATAGCCCCCCTGCTGGCCGGCGCGTGCCTCCGCCAGCCCCGCTTGCGCCAGGAGGTTCAGAATCTGCGGCGTGTAGGCGCGCGGTAAGCGCATCTCCTCCGCTACCTCGCGGATTTTGCGGTAGCCGCCCTGCGGAAAAGCGCGCGCCAAGGCAATCGCGGCGCGGACCACGTAGTCGCCCCGGCGCGTCAGGGTCAGATCCATCGAGCGGTACTCTCCGTGCATTTTGTTATGGCCATGCTGTGGCAACTGAACATAGCATACCGTACTATTCTACGTACACTGCGAAGCTATACGTATAAAGCGCGAACGGGTGTTCGTGGGTGGTAAGGAAGGTGATGGCACATGGCTGAAGTGAGCTCAGCGGAAGTTCTCGTGGTTGGCGCCGGTATCATCGGCTGTTCGATCGCCTATCAGTGCGCCGTGGCCGGTCTGCGCGTGCTGGTGCTCGAACAGCAGCGCATCGGCGACGGCGCTTCGGGTGCTGCCGCCGGCATGCTCGCTCCCCAGGTCGAAGCGCACCAGCCCGATGCCTTCTTTCGGCTCCTGCTCGCCGGAAGAGCGATGCACGGCGAACTGGCAGCACAGCTTCAGGAAGAGACGGGGATTGACGTCGGGTATCGTCGATCCGGGGTGCTGCGGGTCGCCCTGGAAGAGCGCGAAGCCGTCGACCTGCGCAACCGCGCGGAGTGGCAGCGCGGCCTTGGACTGGCCGCAGAGTGGGTAGAGAGCCGTCAGCTTGTCCACCACGAGCCGATGTTCGCGGGCGCAGCCGGCAGGAAGCTGATCGGGGCGCTCTGGCTATCAGAAGAGGGCCAGGTGCATGGCGGCAGACTCGTGCAGGCGCTGGCAGCGGCGGCACAGACGCGCGGGGCGCTGTTCCAGGAGACAACGCCGGTCATCGGCTTTGAGCGCGCCGGCCGACGCGTCATCGGCGTGCGTACCCCCGACGGCATACACCGCGCCGCCACGGTGGTGCTGGCCAGCGGCGCGTGGAGTGGAGAGCTTGCCAAGCAGGCGGGCCTCGCTGTGCCGGTAGAGCCGATCAAGGGGCAAGCAATGGCGCTGCGCATGGGCACGGACCGTCCCCAGCACATTATCTGGTCACGTGACTGCTATCTCGTGCCAAAGGTTGACGGACGGCTCATTGTGGGCGCCACCGAGCAACGCGCCGGCTTTGACACTCAGCCCATCCTCTCCGGCCTGGTACACCTGGCAAACGGTGCGGTGGACCTGTTGCCCGCCCTCGGTCGTCTGCCGGTCGACGGTCTCTGGGCCGGGCTACGCCCGGCGACTCCAGACCGCTTCCCGATTATCGGCTGGGCCACGGACGCTGAAGGACTCCTGCTGGCCACCGGGCACTTTCGGCACGGCATCATCCTGGGCCCGCTCACCGGCCACCTCGTCGCCCAACTGCTGCAAGGGAAGACGACGGACTGGGATCTCGCGCCCTACGCTCCGGCCCGCTTCGCTGCCGTTCCGGCGGGATAACGAGCAAGCAGAAGAGTCGCTGGGCGCTGCGCGACGATACGCGCTCCCCGTCGGCTCCATCGAGAGCGCATCGAGTGAAAAGGAGACGCCGTGAACGGGGTGACACGCCGATAATGGACGGACGGCCAAGAGTAGACCGCAAAGCGCGCTATCAGATTCCACCGCAGCCGGTTGTCGAACAGCCTGCTGCTGAACGCAGACACAACTGGGACGAAGTTGTGTTGGGCTGGACCGACGAGCGCTCCGTCCTCATCGAAGCTTCTCGGTGTCTGCAATGTCCGGCAGCTCCGTGTGTCGTGGCTTGTCCCCTCCACAACGCTATTCCAAACGCGCTACGGCAGATCGAAGAGGGAGACTTTCCGGCTGCCGCCCGCACATTCGCCGAGACCAATCCGATGCCGGAAGTGTGCGGGCGAGTCTGCCCCCAGGAACGGCTCTGCGAGGGGGCGTGCGTGTTGACGAAAAGCCGCGCCCCCGGCAGCCGGGCCGTGGCTATTGGGCGTCTCGAAGCCTTCGTCGCCGATGCCCGCCGCAAGATGGACGGCGACCTGTCGCTGCCGGCGATAGCCCCGGACACGGGCAAGCGTGTGGCGGTGGTCGGCGCGGGACCGGCGGGTCTGACCGTGGCCGAGGTCTTGCGCCGCGAAGGGCACGCCGTCACTGTCTACGATGCCTGGCCCCATCCGGGCGGCATCTTGCTGTACGGCATTCCGAGCTTCAAACTGGACAGGTCTCTCGTGACGCATAAGGTTGCCCAGTTGGTCCAGATGGGCATACGGTTTATCGGTAACTGCCGGATCGGGCGGGATCTTCCTGTTGCAGCTCTCCTGGCGCAAGGCTACGATGCCGTCTTCCTGGGGCACGGTGCATCGGCAGGCGTTGTACCGCGGCTACTCGGTGGAGGTCTCACCGGAGTGTACCAGGCCACCGACTTCCTGGCAGGCGCGTATCCGCCATCGACTGAACAGACGTTCGTCCGCGCCGCCGGTCAACAGATCGTGGTCATTGGCGGCGGCGATACTGCCATGGATTGTGCCCGTACCGCCATTCGCCTCGGCGCCGCAGGGGTCACGTGCGTCTATCGGCGCGGTACCCACGAGATGCCTGCACGGCCATCGGAGTACCACCATGCGCTTGAAGAGGGAGTCCAGTTCAGCTTTCTTGCCGACGTGGTCGGCTTCCTGAGTAACGGCGCAGATCGCGTGCAGAGCGTGCTCTGCCAGCGTCAGGAACTGGGACCACCGGATCACCGAGGTCGACCGCAGCCGCGACCGCTAGCCGGCTCGGAGTTCACGATCCCTGCGGATCTGGTCGTGTCGGCAGTGGGCTACCACCCTGACCCCCAGATTGGAGACGGCATCCCGTGCCTGGAGTTGGCGGATGATGGCCGGGTAGTCGTTACCGGTTCAGGCGGAACGACTTCCTGTCCGGGCGTCTTTGCCGGCGGTGACTGCGTCCGCGGCGCTGATCTGGTTGTGACCGCCGTTGCCGACGGGAAGCGCGCCGCTGCGGCCATTCACGCCTATCTCAACGAAGGCCGATCGTGAGAAGCGCGGAGGGATCGCGCGTAGCGCAGACCGCACGGACACGGCCGTGGACGGCGAGTGATATAGTGAGAGCGACCGGCGCCGCTAGTTCGGAAAAGGGGCAGGCAATGGGCACGGGACGTATGATTACCATCGACGGCAACGAGGCGGTCGCCCGCATCGCCCACAAGACCAATGAGGTCATCGCTATCTTCCCTATCACCCCCTCGTCACCGATGGGCGAGTGGGCCGACACCTGGACATCCCGCGGTGAGCCGAACATCTGGGGCGCCGTCCCCGTGGTGCAAGAGATGCAGAGTGAAGCCGGGGCGGCGGGCGCTGTCCATGGCGCCTTGCAAACCGGCTCCCTGGCGACGACCTTCACCGCCTCTCAGGGGCTGTTGCTCATGATCCCCAATATGTACAAGATCGCCGGAGAGTTGACGTGTACAGTCTTTCACGTGGCCGCGCGCTCCCTGGCGACGCACGCGCTGTCCATCTTCGGCGACCAGTCCGACGTGATGGCTGCCCGCGCTACGGGCTTTGCCCTGCTCTGCACCAACTCGGTGCAGGAGGCGCAGGATGGCGCGCTGATCGCCCAGGCGGCGACGCTGGAAAGCCGTGTGCCCTTCCTCCACTTCTTCGACGGCTTCCGCACGTCCCACGAAGTGATGAAGATCGAAGGGCTCACCGACGACGACGTGCGGGCGATGATCGACGAGGGGCTGGTGCGCGCCCACCGCGCCCGCGGCCTCTCTCCCGACCACCCGGTCCTGCGCGGCTCTGCCCAGAACCCGGACGTGTACTTCCAGAGCCGGGAGGCTGCCAACCCTTACTACCTTGCCTGTCCCAGCATCGTGCAGCGGGTCATGGATCGCTTTGCCGGGCTGACGGGCCGGCAGTATCGCCTCTTCGAGTACGTCGGCGCGCCCGACGCGGAACGTGTGATCGTCATGATGGGTTCCGGCGCCGAGACCGCGCAGGAGACCGTGGAGCACCTGCTCGCGCGCGTCGGCGACCAGCGTGTGGGGCTGCTCAAGGTCCGGCTCTACCGGCCGTTTTCGTCCGAGCACTTCGTCCGCTCGTTGCCGGCCAGCGTCCGGGCCATTGCTGTGCTCGACCGCACCAAGGAGCCGGGAAGCACAGGAGAGCCGCTCTACCTGGACGTCGTGAGCGCGGTGAGCGAAGCCGTGGCGACGGGTGCGGCGCCGTTCGCCGCCTTCCCACGCATCATCGGCGGGCGGTACGGGCTCTCCTCCAAGGAGTTCACGCCAGCTATGGTCAAGGCGGTCTTCGACGAGTTGGGCAAGGACCGGCCCCGCCAGCACTTCACGGTCGGCATCGTCGACGACGTCACGCACCTGAGCCTGGACGTTGACCCGACGTTCAGTACGGAGGGGGCCGATACCGTGCGGGCGTTGTTCTATGGCCTCGGGTCGGACGGCACCGTGAGTGCCAACAAGAACGCCATCAAGATCATCGGCGAGGAGACGGACCACTGGGCCCAGGGCTACTTCGTCTACGACTCCAAGAAGTCCGGGACGCTCACGGTGTCCCACCTTCGCTTCGGGACCCAGCCCATCCATTCCACCTACCGAATCACGGTGGCGAGCTTCGTCGCCTGCCATCAGTTCCCCTTCCTCGAGCGCTACGACGTGCTCGCCGCTGCCGAGGAGGGCGCCACCTTCTTACTCAACAGCCCCTTCGGTCCGGACGCCGTGTGGGACCAGTTGCCGCGTCACGTCCAGCAGCAGCTTATCGACAAGCGGCTGCGCTTCTTCGTCGTCGACGCCACCGGCGTCGCCAACGCCGCCGGCATGGGTGAGCGCATCAATACGGTGATGCAGACGTGCTTCTTCGCGCTCAGCGGGGTGCTACCGCCGGGAGAAGCCATCGCCGCCATCAAGCGTGCCATTCGCAAGAGCTATAGCAAGCAGGGCGAGGCCGTCGTGCAGCGCAACTTCGACGCCGTAGACCGGAGCCTGGCCGGGTTGCACGAGGTGGCGGTCCCGGCGACGGTGACGAGCGGCATTGAGTTGCGGCCGCCGGTTCCGGCGGAGGCGCCGCCCTTCGTGCAAATACTGACCGGCAAGCTGATTGCGGGCCTGGGAGATGAGCTGCCGGTGAGCGCCCTGCCGGTAGACGGCACATTCCCGACCGGCACCGCCCGCTGGGAGAAGCGCGACCTTGCCACCGAGATTCCCGTGTGGGATCCCCAGCTCTGCATCCAGTGCGGCAAGTGCGTGCTGGTCTGTCCGCACGCGGCCATTCGGGAGAAGGTGTACGAGCCGTCGAGACTGCAAGGCGCACCGTCTACGTTCAAGTCCGACGAGGCCCGCTGGCGGGAGTTCGCCGGCTGGCGCTACACCCTTCAGGTCGCGCCTGAGGACTGCACCGGTTGCACGTTGTGCGTCGACGCCTGTCCGGCCATGCACAAGGTCGACCTACGGAAGGCCATCGAAATGGCGGCGCATGCGCCGTTGCGCTCAGCCGAACGGGACAACTTCGCCTTCTTCCAGCAACTGCCCGAGGTCGACCGGACCCGGCTGCACGTCAATCAGGTGAAGGACTCGCAACTGCTCGAGCCGCTCTTCGAGTTCTCCGGCGCCTGCGCCGGTTGTGGCGAGACCCCCTACCTGAAGCTGCTTTCGCAACTTTTCGGCGAGCGGACGCTGATCGCCAATGCTACCGGTTGCTCCTCCATTTACGGAGGGAACCTGCCGACCACGCCGTGGACGGTCAACCGTGAGGGGCGTGGCCCGGCCTGGGCCAATTCGCTCTTCGAAGACGACGCCGAGTTCGGGCTGGGCTTCCGGTTGGCGCTTGATCAGCAGCGCACGATGGCGGAGGAGTTGCTCGTCTGCCTCGCCGGCGTGGTCGGGGCCGACCTGGTCGGGTCCCTCCTCAACGCCGATCAGTCCACCGAGTCGGCGGTGCGCGCCCAGCGCGAACGCGTCCGGTTGCTGAAGCAGCGCCTCCAGGCGACGGAGACGCCTGAAGCGCGCCGGCTGCTCAGCGTGGCCGACGTGCTGGTGGAGCGCGCGGTGTGGATCGTCGGCGGCGATGGCTGGGCCTACGACATCGGCTTCGGTGGGCTGGACCACGTGCTGGCCTCCGGCCGTGACGTCAACGTGCTCGTTCTGGACACAGAAGTGTACTCCAACACCGGCGGGCAGATGTCCAAGGCGACACCCCGCGGCGCGGTCGCCAAGTTCGCGTCAGCGGGCAAACGTCTACCCAAGAAAGACCTGGGCTTGATGCTGATGGCCTACGGAAACGTTTACGTGGCGCAGGTCGCCATGGGGGCAAACGACGCGCAGACCGTCAGGGCTATGGTGGAGGCCCAGGCGTACCACGGGCCGTCACTGGTCATCGCCTACAGCCACTGTATCGAGCACGGCTACGATCTGGCCCATGGTCTGGAGCAACAGCGCCGGGCCGTGGCGACCGGCTACTGGCCGTTGTACCGCTACAACCCCAACCTGGCTGCCGCGGGCAAGAACCCCTTCATTCTCGACTCCAAGGCGCCAAGCGCGCCGCTGGAGGAATACGTCTACCAGGAGTCGAGATACCGTATGCTGCTCGCGCGTGATGAGGCCACGGCCAAGGAACTACTGCGTCTGGCGCAGCAAGACGTCACCGAACGCTGGCGCCGGTACGCACAGATGGCGACCCCTTCCGCGTCGAAGCAGTCGGTGGGTTGAGCAGGCACAACGAACCGGGCGCCGCTACCGGCCCCGGCGGGCGGGTACCTCTGGGTGTTTGCTCATGTCCACCATCCTCGCTCACCGCGCCGATGGTGAAAAGGCCCTGGAGTATCGCCCCTGGTTCTGTCGACGCGACGCGCCAACTGGTATGATTTGCGTTGTGCGAAATCCAAGCCTTGAGGAGGGCGCTGTGGCTGTGAAGAGCTCCCTGTTGGCCCGGATCCAGTCGGGCGAGACCCTCATCTCCGATGGCGCCACCGGCACCTTTCTGCAGCAGCAGGGGCTCCGTCCAGGGGAGTGCCCGGAAGCGCTGAACGTCACGGCGCCGCAGGTCATCGGCGGGATGGCAGCCGCGTACTTCGCGGCCGGTTCCGATCTGGTGCTGACGAACTCGTTCGGCGGGAACGTCTTCCGGCTACGCCGGTGTGGATATGGTGACCGCGTCGAAGAGTTCAACCGGCTCGCCGCCACCCTGGCCCGTAGCGCCACGCCCCCCGGTCGCTTCGTCGTCGGCTCGATCGGTCCCACCGGTGAGTTCGCGGAGCCGCTCGGCGACCTGTCCGTCGAGGCGATGGGCGAAGCCTTCGCCGAGCAGGCCCAGTCGCTCGTCGCGGGCGGCGTCGACGGCCTCCTGGTCGAGACCATGACAGCGCTCGACGAAGCAGTGCTGGCCGTGCGCATGGCCCGTGACCAGACCAACGGCCCAGTCCTCGCCACGATGGTCTTCACCAGGGGAAGGCGAGGCTGGGCTACGACGATGGGAGTCACGCCGGAGCGCGCGGTGAACGCCTTGTTGGACGCCGGGGCCGATGTCGTCGGTGCGAACTGCGGGAACGGCATCGTCCCGATGGTCGAGTTGGCTCGACTGCTTCGCGCGCTTACCGCTGCTCCGCTGCTGATCCACGCCAACGCCGGTATCCCCGAGTATCGCGAAGGGAGCGTCGTGTACCCAGAGACGCCTGAGGTGATGGCGCCGTTGTTCCTCGACATGCAGCGGATCGGCATCAATATCCTCGGCGGTTGCTGCGGCACCATGCCGGCTCACATTCAGGCGCTCCACTACGCGCTGCGCGGCTGCTAGACGCGGCCATGGAGGAACAGGCCCGGCTGATGTCGCCTCCTCGCTCTGAGCGGCAGCAACGTCAACCCACGGTGGAGAAGACGCTCTTCGACTGCGCCGATGCGCTCCAGATGAAGGTTCCCACCTCCTGCGGGCGGAACGGTGAGTGTCACGAATGCATTGTGGAAGTCTTGAGCGGTGCGGCAGGCCTGGCGCCCCCCACTGCGGCCGAGCGGTTCCTCCAGGGGAAGTATCGTCTGGCCTGCCAGGCTCGCCTGCTCGATCCCCACGTGGAGCCGGCCTTTGCCCCGCTCAAGCGTCGTCGCCAGATCATGAGCAGCAGACAACGGCGCACAGTCGCCCTTGATCCCTGCATTCGACGCGCCGACGATGGGGTGTACTGCGGCGATACCCGTATCGACGCCTACCGTGGCGCCATCTACGGCCTGGCGATCGACGTGGGGACCACGACCGTCGTGCTGGACTTGCTCGATCTGGAGACCGGGGCCGCGCTCTGCACCGGTGCGTTGGAGAATCCCCAGCGCTTTGGCGGCAGTGATGTGATGCATCGCATCTCGTACGATAGCGGACCATTTCGTGGTGAACTGTCTCGCGCCATTATCAACGCCGTCAACGCCGAAATCCGGGAGATGTGTCGGCGGCTCCGCTTTTCCCGGCGGCTGATCTACGAGATTGTCGTCGTCGGCAACGCGACAATGCGGGATCTCTTCTTCCACCTCGATGTCCAATCGATTGGTGAAAGGCCGTACAAATCCGTGACCGAGCTCGCCCTGCTGCGCGGCGAGCGTGCCACCACGGCCCTGTCGGCGCCGGCACGTGCGCTTGGTCTTCGCATCAATCCCAAAGGAACCGTCTACGGCGCTCCCTTGATCGCCTCGCACGTTGGAGCTGATGCCGCTGCCGATCTGCTGGCCCTCGGCATTGACGAACTGGACGATGCGGAGGAGGTCGTCATGCTGGTCGACATCGGCACCAATACCGAGGTGATCGTGGGCAACGCCCGGCGCATGGTCGCGGCATCGTGTCCTGCTGGTCCGGCGTTTGAAGGTGGGCACGTCAGCTACGGGATGCCCGGTTGCCAGGGAGCCATTGAGTCCGTTTCGCTCGACAACGGTCGCATCGCCTGCTCCGTCATCGGCGGCGGCGAACCGGAAGGCATCTGCGGCTCCGGCCTGATCGACCTGCTGGCCGAACTGCTGCGGCACCAACGAATCGATCCGCTCGGCGTGTTCGCGGACGGCACTTCCGAGTTCTCGCTCGTCCCAGAAAAAGGGATTACCTTTTCCCGGGCCGACTTGAGTGAGCTCGCCCAGGCCAAGGCCGCCAACGCCTGCGGCCAGTTGATCGCCTTGCGGACGTTCGGCATTCCCCCGGAGCGCGTCAGGCACGTGTATCTGGCCGGGGGCTTTGCCAACTACATCAACGTCGTCAACGCGATAGCAATCGGGTTCATTCCAGGGTTGCCCCTTGAGAAGATCGTCAAAGTCGGCAACGCAGCGCTCGAAGGCGCCACGCTGCTGTTGCTCTCGCAGCAGAAGCGCCGGCGCATTGAGGAGATCGTCCGGCGGATCGACCACATCGAACTGGAGACGACGGCCGACTTCTTCGATCTCTTCGTCGACGGTTGCCTGTTCCAACCCATGGCGTTCAGTCAAGATCTCGTGTCTGTGGCGCCGGCAGGGCCTCGAGCGTGATTGGTTGCCCGTCCCCTGGCCCGGCGCCGTCCTCGCTCCTGCATCGACCGGATCCTCTCCAAGCTTGGCATGCATAGCCGCCTGGAAGCCGTCGCGCTCGTCTCCGACTGGCGTATGCCGAGCGGCCGTGCAGGACGTGCTCAACGGCAAGCAGCAACCGCAGCAGGCGCTGGACCACGTCACGGGCTTGCTCAAGTGGGGCAGCCGCCGACCCACCTCCGCCGTCCATGCCGCCAACGGGTATACTACCTTCCGGCACGCCATCGGGACGCTCCTCTCTGCGCATGCTACTCGCCAACACCGTCAGCATCGCAGATGGAGCGCCCCTCTGCCATCGCCCGCCCGCCGTCAGCGAATACCTACCCCAGAAAGGCTGGGGGTAGGGCCATTTCCGGGGGAAAAGAGGAGCACAGCATGGCTGCTGGACACCGGATAGTGCAGAACTTGACTTCGCGAGAGCGCGTGCGCGCGGTGCTGGCACACCGACGACCCGACCGCCTGCCGTTGGATTATCGCGCCGAGCCAGAGGTCTCCGCCGCTCTCCGCCGACGGCTTGGGGTTACCACGCAGGAAGCGCTGCTCGACGCGCTCGGGGTCGACATTCGCTGGATCGGTGTCCCCTATTACGGTGGCGAGGAAACCAGGCGTTTGCCGAACGGAGAGAGCGAAAACATCTGGGGAATTCGCCGGACGGGCGCGTTCGGGGGCTACGTGGTCTCCCATCCGCTGGCCGGGGCCAGGTCGCGAGCCGACATTGAGGCGCATCCCTGGCCCGATCCAGCGGCGGTCGACGTCGACACCTGGGTCGAGCGCGTGCAAGCCTGCGGCGATTACGCCCGCTTCGGGGGACCAAACTGTCGCATCTTCTTCGACGCCATCGAGTTGGTAGGCTTCGAGAAGTTCTTCACCTGGCTCTACGACGAACCGGACCTCATTCGTCTGCTGCTGGACAAGATTGCCGACTACAATGAAGCGGTGCTGCGGCGGTTGTTCTCCCGCCTGCCCGGCGAGATTGACGCGATTCAGATGGTCTCCGATTTCGGCAGCCAGCGAAGCTTGCTGATTCAGCCGGCCACCTGGCGTGCGTTCGTCCGCCCACCCTTTGAGCGGCTGTTTCGCTGCGCGAGAGCGTACGGAGTGCACGTGATGCTGCACAGCGACGGGGCCATCCGGGCGGTCATCCCCGACCTCGTGGACATGGGTCTGGAGATCCTCAACCCGATTCAGGTGGAGGCGGTCGGCATGGAGCCGCGCGGCTTGAAGCGCGACTTTGGCGATAGCCTGATTTTTCACGGGGCGATTGACATCCAGCAGACTCTGCCGTTTGGCTCGCCCGAAGACGTTCGAAACGAAGTACGGGAGCGTTTCCATGATCTTGGAGCAGGCGGAGGATACATTCTGAGTTGCAGCCATTCGTTGCTTCCCGACGTGCCAATCGAGAACATTCTAGCGATGTACGAAACGGCGCGCGTAGAGTGTCGGTATGACTAGAACGACCTTGCCAGGAGGGAATGGATGACCCCACGTGAGCGATTCATCGCTGCTTTGCAGCGACGACCAATTAGCGGTCGGGTACCGCACTTCGAGCTGGTCTTTTTCCTAACGATGGAGGCCTTCGGCAAAGTTCACCCCAGTCACCGGAACTACGACCAATGGCTACAGATGCTGGAATCAGAGCGCGAGCTGCACCGGAACGACATGGCCGACCTGTTCATCGCGACTGCCGAGCGCTACGAGCACGACGCCATCTTCCTGCATCCCAATCCCAGCACCATCGAGGAAACCTTGCACCTCATCGACAAAGTGCGGCAGAAGTCGGGAGATCGCTACTTTCTGATGCTGCACGGTGATGCCACGTTCGGGATTCCGCACGGTAGAGATATGATGGAGTGGTGCGGCTGGCTGTACGAACATCCCGAGGAAGCCCATGCCACGGCGAAGCGTCAGGTCGACCACGCCCTGGAACGTGCTATCAAGCTCAAAGCTCAAGGTGGGCTCGATGGGTTCGCCTTGTGTGCCGATTACTGCTTCAATACCGGTCCCTTTCTGCGCCCCGAGAAGTTCCACGAGGTCGTCACTCCCTATCTGAAAGCGCTGATCGCCGGCTACCGGGAGCTGGGATTCTACGCGATCAAGCACACCGATGGCAACATCATGCCCATTATCGAAGACCTTCTGGACTGTAACCCGCACGCGCTGCACTCGCTCGATCCTCAGGGCGGCGTCGACATCGCTGAGGTCAAGCGGCGCTACGGGCAGCGGGTGGCGTTGAGTGGGAATGTGAATTGCGGTTTACTGGATACCGGAACGGACGAAGAAGTCGTCGTCGCCGTCCGCTATGCGCTGCAGCACGGCATGCCTGGTGGTGGCTACATCTTCTCGACGAGTAACTGTATTTACACCGGTCTCCGTCTCTCGCGTTACGAGCTCATGCTCGACGTGTGGCGACGCGAAGGAATTTACCCCGATCACGCCGGCCAACCTCTGGACAGACCATGAAGACCGGGGAATCGGTATAGTCGCCATCCTGGGGGCTCAGGCGAACCGCTCGGCGGCGGCCTTGGCCATGCGGGTCCAGTGGTGCAGCCGGTCGAGATGGCCATTGAGCGTCTGCAGCTCGCGCAGGACGACCTGCGTGTAGCAGCCACGCAAGCGCCGCAGGCCGTCGTCCAGTCCCCGCTGGAGGATGGAGAGGTCGTCGGTGAAAATGACGTCGGTGGCCTTCTGCCGCCACATGATGACGTAATCGCTGCCCACCCGGTCGATCACCGTGTCGAGATTCGTCCAGGCGCTGCACACAAAGATGCGCAGGTTGGGGATGCGCAGGACGCCATCGATCTTGCGGGTGAGGTTCTCGCAGCAGCCGTAGGCGGACAGCCCGAACTGCTCGATGATCGGGAGTTGATAGGCGAGGGAAAACTCTTCCCACATCGCGGGCGACACCGACTCGAACTCCTGGCTGTTCGCCATCACCCAGAGATTCCGATACGTGACGCCACCATCGGCTGGTTCCGAGCCGACCGGGTCGCTGCAGAGCATCGGTCCGCTGTTGTTCGGCGTGAGCACGCCGGCGGCTTCCACCTCGCGCATCGCCTGCAGCACCCCGTCGCGCAGGTGGGCCATCAGGCGATGCACCAGCTCTGGCTCGGCCGCCATGTCAAGCATCAGTTCGGAGAGTCCGCGCAGGTCGGCCGCTGCCGTGCCCAGGGTCGCGCTGAGCGGTGCGTCGCAGGTGCGCCGAACGGGCAGGGTGTCCCCCAACAACTCCGCCGCTCGCTCCAGCGCACGCTCGGTGCGGGCACGGTTGTAGCGGAAGTGCGGCAGGCGCAGCTTGTCGAAGTCCGCTCTGGTTACGAGCGCTGGATCGAAGCCCCAGGCGCCCCCTTCGTCGTCGGAGTCCAGCCGATGCACCGGCAACCCCCAGATGGAAGGCGGATCACGATCAAAGACGACCGGAACAGGGAAGCCCGCGTCAACCGGTGTGTCGTCGCCAATGTCGTGCTTGATCAGCGTCATCCGCAGGCTGCGCTCCACGCTCCGCCGCCAGGGATCATGACAGGCGAGCTGTTCCTCGGGGAGCAACTCCGGCCAGGCGCCAACCGGCTTGCACCAGACCGGCGCTCGGTCAGCGCAACGCAAAGCATTCACGTCCCGCCAGCGCTGCTGAATCAGGCGGTTCTCCGGACCGGCGGCAATCTCCGCCACCTGGTCGGCCAGCCGTCGTACGCAGTCGCGTTCGTCCGTCAGGCGCGGCGTCGCCACAGCCATGCTGCTCACCCCTTACCGTACTCATCGGCACTCTACCATGGCCAAGGACACGATGGGACTCGACGCTCGCAGTGCCAGGGTTCGACGCGCATCGGGGGCCGCGCTCAGTCAGAGCCGCTCGATCTCCTCGCGCGCGATCCTGACCCACTGTGGGATGCGGGTCGGGTCGTGCTGGACGGTCTCCACGTCTTTCAGGGTGATATCGACGTGGCAGCCCCGGCACGCCGCGAGGTCCCGTCTGAGGACCCCTCGAACTTGCTCCGAACTGAAGCCGTAGGCCACCATGTCCACCGGGCTGGGACGGTAGCTCAGCACATAGTCCTTCCCGATCTGCTCGGCACACCGGGCGACGTTAGCGAAGGGCGACACGGCGATCCGGCGCAGGTTCGGGATCTGCCGGAGGATCTTGATCTTGGCGGTCAGGTCCTCGCAGCAACCGTAGGCGACCAGGCCGAACTTCTGGAGGATCGGCAGTTGATACCGCAGCAGGAAGTCGTTTTGCATCGCCGGCGAGACGCCCGTGAACTCCTGGGAAGCCATGAAGACCCAGAGACGGCTCCGTTTCACGCCGTTGACGTTTGGCGCGGGGTCGTCCAGTTCCTTCGCGTAGGGCATCGCCTGATTCTGGTGCGCGCCCAGGCCCCAATCCCCGGCTGTTTCGGCGGCGTCGTGGGTCCGGAGAATGCCGTCAGACATGAACTGCAGCAGGCGGTGAAGCCATTCCGGGTTGTCCAGCATGTCCAGCATGAAGTGCTCGATGCCTCGGAGGTAGCCCAGGTCCGTCGAGATGTCTGCGGACCACATCCGGTACGCCGGGCCGCGGTCGACGTTGACCGTGATCATGTCGCCAATCGCGTCTTCGAGGCGCCGAGCATGCTCCGCCGTTCGCTCCTCATCGAGCTCGTGCCTGGGGGAACGTAGGCGCTGCGCATCTTCGAGGCGCTTGATCGCATAGTCGACCTTGAAGGAACCGCGCGATTCCTCCGCGAAGTTCCGCGGGGCGTCGACACCCCAACCCTGACAACGATAGGCCGCACGAACCGTCACCCAGGGCTCGAAGATGGAATCATCCTGCAAGCCGTGCCAGAAGAGCTGATACCGGAAGAAGTTCTCGTAGGAACGGAAGAAGGGGTCCTCGCAGTGGCAGCGGGACTCGGGCATCTCCTGCCAGGCGAACGCGCGCACGTAGATCAGGGGTCGGGTGAACTCGAGGCTGTTGTGTCGGCGCCAGAGATTCCGCCGAACCGCTTGCTCCGGGTCGTTGCAGACCTCGACGTAGCGCCTTGCCAAGTCGCGCAGGATAGCTCGATCGGCCACTGTCATTGCCTACTGCCTCGCCGTTCCGCCGCCCCCTGACAGGGACCAGCGGTCGCCTGGCGTCAGGATAACAGGCCCTGGCGCGTTCCGGCAAACCCGCTCGCCGGTCAGGCCATGTGGCCACCGCCCGGTCCTGGCAAGGCGGCGTGGCGCCTTGACCGAGTGGCAGTCCCCATGCGCCTGGCGGGCCGCTTCATGGACGTGCTATGCTCTGCCCTGTAGGATGAAGTTCAACAGCACATGCCGGTTCTTGGCGGCGCTCCCTCCGGCGGCGTGACCGACTTGTCACCTCCGGAGCCGCCGGTTTGAACCATTTTTGAACCATTGTCGAAGGGAGCACGCGGGACCGGGGTCGAGGCAAGGATGCCTTCAAGAACGGGGAGGAGACGGGAGAATGGAAACACGCGCTTTGGGCCGGACCGGACTCGAAGTGTCGACGCTGTGCATGGGCTGCTGGGAAATCGGCGGCCTGTTCTGGGGGCCGGTCGAGGCTGGCGCGGCGGTCGCCTTGTTGCGGCGCGCTCACGAGGCCGGAGTGACGACCTTCGATCTCTCCGACAACTACGGCAACGGCCGCAGTGAGGTGCTCGTGGGGGCAGGGCTGGGCGAAGTACGCCAGCAGACTGTCCTGGTCACGAAGGCGGGCTACATCATGGGCGCCGACGGCGCACAGTCGGTAATGAAGCGACCGATCGCGCAGCGCTTCGACCGCGCCTACTTGACCTGGGAATGTGAGATGAGCCTCTGGCGGCTCGGCACCGATTACCTCGACGTGTTTCTGCTCCACGATTACTTGCTGTCCTCGCCAGATCCGTCGGCCGAGGCGGCCGACGAGCCGTTTGAGGCGCTGCTCCGCCTGAAAGAGGCGGGGAAGATCCGCCACTACGGAGTGTCTGCGACTCCAGCCGTGGCCCAGGTGGCGATCGAGCGGTTCGGCGCTGAAGTGGTCGAGGTCCCGTTCAACCTCCTCGATCAGCGGGCTGCCCAGCAGCTTTTCCCGGTGGCCGCGGAACGGGGCGTCGGCGTCCTGGCCCGTAGCCCATTCGCCAGCGGACGCCTCTTTCGGCCGCGGAGCGAGACGGAAGGGCAGGCGCGCGACCTGAGACAGCTCGTTCGGCCTCCGGCGAAGAGTCTGGCCGAACTGGCCATCAAGTTCGTCCTGTCCTGCGCTCCCGTGGCGAGCGTCGTGACAGGGATCGCGCGGGAGTCGGAGCTGGACGAGAATACCGACGCGGCCAGCCCGCCGTTCCTGCTGCCCGACCAGGTCGCCGAACTGGCATCTTGACATGAGACAGTAGATCAAGGAGTGCGTTGGACGTGGGCGAACGTGAGGTGTCTGCGTGACGCACTCTCCGTTGCTAATCCGGCGTGACCGTGGTATATTGCTGGCCAAGGACGCACGGGAGCGTAAAGATCCATGAACTTACGCGAACTCGAAGAGGCCGTCATCACCGGGAAGGCGCGTGACGCCGAGGCGCTCACGCGCGCCGCTCTGGCGGCGGGCGTTGCGCCGCTGCGCGTGATCAGCGAAGCGCTCGTGCCTGGCATGCACGAGGTGGGCGAGCGGTTTAAGCGCGAGGAGTACTACGTTCCCGAGTTGCTGCTGGCCGCACGGGCGATGAAGACGGCGCTGGCGCTGATCAAGCCACTGTTGACTACCGCGGAACAAGCGAACAGCCGGCAGACCCGTGTGGTCATCGGCACCGTCCAGGGCGACCTGCACGACATCGGGAAGAACCTGGTGGCGATGATGCTCGAAGGAGCAGGCTTCGAGGTGCTTGACCTCGGAACCAACGTCAAGGCGGAGCAGTTTGTCCGGGCGGTGATCGAGAACGACGCGCAGGTCGTGGCCCTGTCGGCGCTGTTGACGACGACGATGACCAACATGGCAGCGGTGATTGATGCGTTGCGCCAGGCGAACGTGCGCGAGCGCGTGCTCGTGATCGTGGGGGGGGCAGCCGTGACCGAGCGATTCGCCCAGCAAGTCGGGGCGGACGGGTTCGCGGCCGACGCGGCCACAGCGGTTGATGTGGTGCAAGAGCTTCTGCGGGCCCGCGTGGCTTGATCCGCCGCCGCCGACCGGCTCGACCGGGGGTGCTTGCGCGGCGCTGCAGAGCGCAGTGACCAGCCAGGGGAGGTCTGAGAGGAAAGAGGATGGACGCGCGCCAGCGATATCACGAGACGATGCAGTTTGGTCAGCCGGATCGTACCTTTCTCCTGCCACCGTGGCTCTGGAACAGCACGGTGGAACGCTGGCACAGCGAGGGGCTGCCGGCCGACATCCACGTCGACGCGTACTTCGGGACCGACCGTTACCAGGTTGCGCCAATCAGCGTGGGACTCCTGCCGGGTACCGAGCGCGAAGTGCTGAAGGAGGAAGGCAAGACACGTATCGTTCGACGCGGGGGCGAAGGACAGATCATCCGCGAGTTTAAGGATCGTCCCGACATGAACATGCCCCAGTGGCTGGATTATCCGCTGAAAACGCGCGAGGACTGGGAACGCGAATTCAAGCCGAGACTCGATCCCACCTCTCCGAAGCGGTATCCACTCTGGTGGGCCGACTACGTTCGGACGGTTCAGGACCGCGACTATCCCCTCGGGATCTCGGCCGGTTCCTTCTTCGGCTGGGTCCGCAACTGGATGGGCCTGGAGCGCCTCTCCTATACGTTTTCCGACGATCCCCTGCTCCTCCACGAGATCATCGACCACATCGCCACTTGCGTCTGCGAAACGATTCATCCGGCGCTGGACGCGATTCAGTTCGACTTCGCTCTGATCTGGGAAGACATGGCCGGCAAGGGCAGCCCCCTTTGTTCGCCCACCACGTTCCGAGAGTTCCAGGTACCCGCTTACCAGCGCGTCACCGACCTGCTCCACAGTCACGGTGTGGACATCATCCTGGTGGACAGCGACGGGCTGAACGGCCCGATCATTCCTTGCTGGTTGGACGCCGGGGTCACCGGCTTCTATCCCCTGGAAGTCGCCGCCGGGGAAGATGCTGTGGCGTTGCGTCGCCGCTACGGCAAGAACCTCATGCTTTACGGGAACGTCGACAAGCGCGTGCTGGCGCAGGGACCGGAAGCGATCGATGCTGAAGTGCTGTCCAAAATCCCCTGGCTGCTGCTCCAGGGCGGCTATGCGCCGTGGATCGACCATCTGGTGCCACCCGACGTCTCGTTCGCGCATTTTCGCTACTACATGGAACTCCTCCAGCGGGTGGCCGCGGACCCCGGCGCCGCCCTTGACGAAGCCCGGCGCCGTGGTTACTGGCAGGAGTGACCGCCTGTCCCCACGCCATCTGAGAAGGACGAGACGACTGCGATGAATAGCCGCGAACGCTTCCTGGCTGTCGTGCGCTTTGAGCCCCTTGATGTCGTTCCGCTCCCTTGCCTCTTTCAGTGCTTCGAGCCGGAGACCATGCAGCGCTGGTATCGCGAAGGGTTGCGGCGTGACGCGCACGTGATCACGCAGTTCGGCTTCGAGCGCATGGAGGTTGCGCCGGTCGCGCTCGGCCTGCTCCCCGGGTTGGCGACGGCCGACGTCGAGGAGAGCGAAGAGTGGCGCGTCGGAACGGACCGCGAGCATGGTGAGGAGACGGTGGGGCGCGCCGACGCAGCGCGGGAACGCTTTCCCCTGCGCACGCGCGAGCAGTGGGCGGCAGTGCGAGGGCGGCTGAACCCTGCATCACCGGCACGCTACCCGCGCTTCTTTGCGGACTATTGCCGCGAACGTCGTGGCCGCGACTACCCGCTGGGTCTCCAACTGGCCGGCCCCTTCAGCGCGTTGCACGATTGGATGGGGCTGCGTCGCCTGGGAACCGCAGCGCGCACCGAACGCTCCTGGGTGGAGGAAATGGTGGCGCACCTGGGCGACTTCGTCGTGCAGGCGGCGCAGCGGGCCGTCGCGAACCTCGACCTCGACTTCGTGATCATCAAGGAACCCTGGGCCTATCGGGCCGGCGCGCTTGGATCGCCCAGCGAGTTCGACCGGCTGTTCCGACCGTTCTTCCGTCAGGTGGTCGGCGCTCTGCGAGCTGCAGGAGTTCCGGCGATCATGGTCGAGTCGAGAGGGCGGGTGGCGGACCTCATCCCATTCTGGCTGGCGAGCGGGGTGAACTGTCTGGGCTTCCTCGAGGTTGGTGGAGGGCTCGACGCGGTGGGGTTACGCGAGCGGTATGGACGCGATCTGGTGCTAATCGGCAACCTGGACGCCCGGGTGCTGGCGGGCCAGTGGCGCGACATCGCCGACGAGATTCTGGCCAAGGCGCCGGTGCTGCTCGCGGCAGGCGGCTACTTTCCGACCGTGGATCAGCCCGTCCCTTCCGACGTGCCACTGGAGAACTACGAGTATTATCTGGCCCTGTTACGCCACCTGGGCGGAGATGAGGCTGCCGAGTGGGAGTCACACGAGCGCAGACACGTCTTGACGGTTGTTCGACCGTGACCGACCGTGTTGGCGTCCCTACGTTGGCCCGCAAGACCCGACTTGAGGGGGCGCCAGGCGCAGCCACGGAAGGGAATAAAGTTTACATTTCGTGAGTTGTGTGGCATCATCGGTGTATGGATGCCGATACTGTGCTGGCAGAAAAGTTGACTGCGATCCTGCCCCACCCCACCGAGAAGTAGCGTCACCTGCTCCTGTTGCTGGGCCAGGTCGTCTCCATCACCGGCGACTGGTTGGCCAGCATCGCGCTGCTCGTCTTTGTCTACCAGCGGACCGGCTCGGGCCTGGCGGTGGGCGCCCTGCGCGGCCGCGTCTTTGGTATGCTGACGGCGACGTCCAACTTGACCAGCATGGTCTCGATGGCGGCGGGCGGAGCCCTGGCCGACATCATTGGGATTCGTGAGGTGTACGCTCTCGCAGGGCTGGTGATTGTCGCGGGTGGCGTCGCGGCCCTTGGTGTGACTATTGACAGGAGCCATTCAGGCGGCGTAGTCTAGACGCCAGTCGAGTCATTGATTGGGGACTCGGAGGCAGACCGTGTCGCTCTCCTACCAGGAACGCGCCGAAGCGTCCGCGCAGGGCCTTGCCGGCGTCGCGTTCGACGGCAAGGCGTCATTCGCGGCCATCGCCGACCGCCTTGACACGCTCCTGCGCGAGACCGACACGGAGGCAGCGGAGCTCTTTCTGCTCAGTCCCGATGGTGAGCGGCTGCTCCTGGCGCTCCACCGCGGCGCCTCGCCGCGGGCGTTTCGCCAGATCACGCAGTTTGCCTGGGGCCAGGGCTTCCCCGGCCTGGTCGCACAGCGTGGCGAGCCACTGCTGAGTCTGGACGTGTCCCACGACGCTCGCTACCTGCGCACAGCGGTACAACGCCTGGGCTTCCATTGCTACCTCTGCGCGCCGGTCCGCGGCAGCACCGGGCTGCTCGGCAGCCTGCACGTCGCCTCGCGCCATCAGCCGAGTACACCACCCTCACTGGCGCCGGTGGAGCAGGCGGCCCGGCAGATTGCGCTCATCCTCGAACTGGCTCGTTTCCAGGCGGCGGATCGCGTGGCCGCGGAACCGCTGGACGCCGCGCTTGATGCCGGCGCCAATCTGCAAGCCCAGGCGCGGCACATCGTGCAGACGCTCGCCGCTGTGGCGGAGGCGGAGAGCGGCGCACTCCTCTTGCTGGATGAACGCTGTGGCGCCCTCCACGTGCTGGCCGAGCAGGACGTCTCGTCCCCCGTGCTGCATGCACTCGCGCGCGTCTGCCGTGGCACAGCCTGCCCCGCGTTGGTGCGCCGGCACTGCGTACTGCCCAGCGATGGTGAGCGGCACAACTCCCCTGCCTGCCGGTCGGTCGAACGCGAGTTCCCCACTGCCCTGTGCCTGCCGCTGCTGGCAAGAGGCTGTCCTGTCGGTGTGGTGCTGCTGGGCAACCACCGGTCTGACTCGTCGCCCGCGCATCATTTAGCACTCCTCCAGCCGGCCCTCGAACGGGCGGCGGTGGCGCTGCATAACGCCGCCGTGGCGGTGTATGAGGAGTGCGCCGCCCGCCGCCAGACGGTAACGACGACCGCAGCCCCGGCCTTCCCAGCCGAAAGCAGCGATGCACCTTCGCCGGCATCGTCGCGCCGCGATCCCGGCGCGATGGAGGCTGTCACGGGGGTTCCGTTCCTCGACCTGCGTTGCCTGGGTCACTTTGCGATCAGGCGTGATGGGCAGCCCGTACCGCTTGACCAGTTTGTGCGCCGACGATCGGTGACGCTGCTGAAGATCCTGCTCACCCGCTACGGAAAGCCGGTGCATCGCGACGAACTGCTGGAGTTGTTATGGCCCGAAGGGAATCCGGCGACGACCCCGGCGCTGCTGCATGTCGTCGTCCACTACCTGCGGCGCGCGTTGGAGCCGCAGGCGCCGCCCGGAAAGCTCTCGGCCTTCATCAGATCTAGCGGCGACACATACGTCTATGACGTCTCGTCACCACACCGACTCGACAGCCAGGAACTGCTCAAGGCCGTGCAGGATGGGGGGCGGCAGGAGTCGCTCAAGCAGGACGCGGCGGCAATCAAGTCTTATGAGCGGGTCCTGACCCTCTACGATGGCGATTTTCTCGCCGACGAGCGCTACAGCGACTGGTGCGCGCTGGAACGTAGTTATCTGCAGGAGAGCTTCCTCAGTTCGGTGCGCCGGCTCACCACGCTCTACCTTCGCCACGACGCGGTCACTGCGGCGATAAACTGCTGCCGGCACGCCTTGCGCATCAACAGCACGTTAGAAGACCTGCACGTGCTGGTGATGCGCTTGCTGCTCCACGACGGGCGCCGTGATGAAGCGATGCGTCAGTATCGCGAGTGCCGCGACGCCTTGCAGCGAGAACTCGGACTGGCTCCGGCGTCGGAGACGGAAGCGCTGCGATGCTCCATCGTGACGGGCGACGCGATGTCCGAGCCACGCCCAGCGGTCGGACGCCCGTAAACCGCGAGTTGCACAACAAATCCGCGGAAGCGCCGCGGAAGACGCGTGTGCGACAGTGCCACGTAGGCGCAAGAAGGCGCCGCGTGGGAGGCCGGACCGATGGAGACGCCGCGCGGACCATGCGCCAACGGCACGCTCCGGGCGCGGCCCCGGTCGGCGTGGCTGTTCGGTCTCTTGATCCTTGGCCTGAGTTGTCTGGTCGTGCCCGTGTATGGGGGACTGGTCCACGTGGAGGCGGCGCCAGGCCTGGTAACACCGGCCGCGGCGGGAGATGCTGCTACCGGACGTGCGCTCTTCACCGGCGCCACGCCGCTGCAGAATAGCGGCCCGGCCTGTATCGCCTGCCACAGCGTGGCCGGCGTCGGAGCACTGGGCGGCGGCAGCGTGGGGCCGGACCTCACCGCCGTGTTCACCAGGTATGGCCAGACGGGACTCGCCGCCGCGCTCGCCAATCCGCCTTTCCCTGCCATGCAACCGCTGTTTCGCGACCACCCCCTGACGCCTGCCGAACAGGCCGACCTGGTCGCCTACTTTCAGCAGGCAGCGCAGCAGCATCCTGCCTCTCTACAGCCTGCGCCGACCGGCTTGACGTACAACCGCTGGTCTCTGCCGACCGTCGAAATCGCCTTCCTGGCCGTGATCGGCGCGGCGGTGCTGCTGCTGCTGGCAAACGTGATCTGGCGAGATCGCCTGACCGGCGTCCGTCGCCCACTCGTCGAGCGGAGATAAATCAGCATGGGCTGGATTCAGGATCTGGTGAAGCCCCAGGCACGGCGCTGGGAGGAGTTCTACCGTAACCGCTGGCAGCACGATCGGGTGGTGCGCAGCACACACGGTGTCAACTGCACCGGCGGCTGTTCCTGGATGGTGTTTGTGAAGGACGGCATCATCACCTGGGAAATGCAAGCCACCGACTATCCGCTGCTGAACCCGAACCTGCCGCCCTACGAGCCCCGGGGCTGCCAGCGCGGCATCTCCGCGTCCTGGTACGTCTACAGCCCGATCCGCGTCAAACACCCGTACCTGCGCGGGCCGCTCATGGACTTCTGGCGGGCTGCGCGCGCGCAGCATGCCGACCCGGTGGCGGCCTGGGCATCGATCGTCGAAGATGCCGAGAAGCGCAGCCGTTTCCAGCGGGCGCGGGGCAAGGGCGGCTTCCGCCGCTCCACGTGGGACGAGGTCCTGGAACTCATCGCCGCCGCTACCCTCTACACGGCGAAGCGCTGGGGGCCGGATCGCGTCTTTGGCTTCTCGCCGATCCCTGCCATGTCGTACCTCTCTTATGCCGGCGGCTCCCGCTTCTTACAGTTGGCGGGTGGCGTGAACATGAGCTTCTACGACTGGTACGCCGACCTGCCGAACGCCTTCCCCGAGGTCTGGGGCGACCAGACCGACGTCTGCGAGAGCGCCGACTGGTACAACTCGCGCTACATCGTGTCCATGGGCGCCAACCTGAACATGACGCGCACGCCCGACGTCCACTTCATTTCCGAGGCGCGGCACGAAGGCGCCAAGTTTGTCGTCATGGCCCCGGACTTCAGCCAGGTTGCCAAGTTCGCCGACTGGTGGATCCCCGTCAAGGCCGGGCAGGATACTGCTCTCTGGATGGCCGTCAACCACGTCATCTTGAAAGAGTTCTACGTCGACCGGCAGGTCCCGTACTTTGCCGATTACCTCAAGCGTTTCAGCGATGCCCCTTTCCTGGTCGAACTCCATCCGGTCGATGGTGGCTACGCCGCGGGCCAGTTCCTGCGGGCGAACCGGCTCGCCGGCTATGCCGACGTGGAGAACGGCGACTGGAAGTTACTGGTCCACGATCAAGGCAGCGACCAGCCGAAAATGCCCAAGGGCGCCGTCGGGTTCCGTTGGGGACAGATCAAGGGCAATTGGAACCTGCAGATGGAAGATGGGCTGGATAACCAGCCGATCAGTCCAGCCCTCTCCTTCTCTGAGGCCTACGACGAGGTGGTGTCCGTCGCTTTCCAGGATTTCGCGCAAAGCCAAACCTTGCAACACTGGGTGCCGGTGAAGTACATCGAGACCACCGGCGGCAGGGTGCTGGTGACGACCGCCTTCGACCTGCTGGTAGCCCAGTTCGGTGTCACGCGAGGGCTACCCGGAGAGGAACCGGTCGGCTTTGACGACATCAAGCCGTACACCCCCGCCTGGCAAGAGCAGTTCACCGGCATTGGCCGGGATACCGTCCTGCGTCTGGCGCGGGAGTTTGCCGGCAACGCCGAGGCTACCGAGGGCCGCTCGATGGTCATCATAGGCGCCGGCGTGAACCACTGGTACAACAGCAATCTGGGCTACCGCGCCCCCATCACGGCGCTCATCCTCTGCGGCTGCTGTGGCCGCAACGGCGGGGGAATGAACCACTACGTCGGTCAGGAGAAGCTGACACTGATCGCGCCGTGGACCAGTCTGGCCTTTGCGCTCGACTGGGCCACGCCGCCTCGCCAGCAGCAAACACCGCTCTGGCACTATATCAACAGCGACCAGTGGCGCTACGAAGGCGCCTTCACCGACTACGCGGCCGTGCCTCCGCAGACGCGCTGGGCGCACGGGCACGCCGCCGACCTGACGGCGCAGGCCGTGCGCCAGGGCTGGATGCCCCACTACCCGCAGTTCAACCGCAACCCGCTGGAGCTGGTTCGCGAGGCGGAAGCGGCCGGGGCGCGCAGCGACCAGGAAATCGTGGATTGGGTCACCAGGCAGATTCAGGACCGCAAGGTGCGCTTTGCGGTGGAGGACCCTGATGCGCCGGAGAACTGGCCGCGTGTCTGGTTCATCTGGCGTGGTAACGCCATTATGGCCAGCGCCAAGGGTCACGAGTTCTTCCTGCGGCACTACCTGGGGACGCACGACAATCTGGTTGCCGAAGAACGCGCCGCTGATCAGGTCCACGATGTGACCTGGCGCCCGGAGGCGCCGCGGGGCAAGATGGACCTCGTGATCGATCTCAACTTCCGCATGGATACCTCGGCGCTCTATTCGGACGTTGTGTTACCGGCGGCGATGTGGTACGAGAAGAACGACCTCAACACCACCGATCTGCATTCCTTCGTTCACCCGCTGGGGGCAGCCGTGCCGCCCGCCTGGGAGGCCAAGAGCGACTGGGATATCTACAAGCTGTTGGCGCAGAAGGTCAGCGAGTTGGCGCCGACGGTGTTTCCCGAGCCGGTGAAAGACCTGGTGTCCTCTCCACTCATGCACGACACGCCGGACGAGCTCGCCCAGACGGCGCCGCGAGACTGGGCGAAGGGAGAGTGCGAGCCGATCCCAGGCAAGACGATGCCGCACCTGCGCGTGGTCGAGCGGGACTACACGCGCCTCTACCAGCGCTTCATCTCCCTGGGACCACGGCTGCGTCAGAACGGCATCAGCGGTAACGGCGTGCAGATTCCGGTCGCTACCGTCTATGACGCACTGCTGGCAGCTCCGACCGGCGGCTCCCCGGACCCGCAGCGGACACGCTGTGTCACCTGGGAGGGCGGGCGGTATCCCAGCCTGGAGGACGCCCTTGACGCCGCCAACGTGCTCCTCCAGTTGGCGCCGGAGACCAACGGGGAGGTGGCCTATGCCGCTTACAAACACGAGGAGGAGCGCGTGGGACTGCCCCTGGCGGACATCGCTGAATCCACGCGCGGGGTGCGCATGGATTTCCACGACCTCACCCGCCAGGTCCGGCGAACCCTGGGCAGCCCGTGCTGGTCGGGTCTGGTCAACGATGGCCGCGCCTACGCCGCCTGGTGTACGAATGTCGAGCGCCTGGTGCCCTGGCGCACGTTGACTGGACGCCAGCACCTGTACCTCGACCATCCGCTGTACCTCGACTTCGGGGAGCATCTGCCGACGTACAAGCCAAAGCTCGATCCGGCGAAGACCAGGGATATCTTTTCCAGTCCCCAGGATGAGCACAGCCTGGCGCTGAACTTTATTACGCCCCACGGCAAGTGGCACATTCACACAACGTTCTACGACAACTTGCGCATGCTGACCCTGTCGCGGGGCATCGAACCCTGCTGGATCAACGACAAAGATGCGCAGAAGGTCGGCATCGTCGATAACGATTGGGTGGAGATCTACAACGATAACGGCGTCATGATCACCCGCGCCGCCGTGAGCGCGCGCGTCCAGCCAGGGACCTGTATGGTCTACCACGCGCAGGAACGGACGCTCGGCACGCCGAAGTCACAGGTACGCGCCGGACGGCGGAGCGGGGCGCACAACAGTCTGACCCGAACACGCATTAAGCCGGTAGAACTGGCGGGCGGCTACGCGCAGTTTACCTACGGTTTCAACTACTGGGGACCTATCGGTGTGAACCGCGACACCTATGTGCTCGTACGCAAGCTGGAAAAGGTGGACTGGTAAGCTGGCGCCGTTGCCGGCGTCGTGAGCGGTCCGAGAAAGGCGAAGTCGTGGATATCCGCGCACAGGTCTCGATGGTGTTCCACCTCGACAAGTGCATCGGTTGTCATACCTGCAGCCTGGCCTGCAAGAATGTCTGGACCGACCGCAAGGGCGCCGAGTACATGTGGTGGAACAACGTCGAGACGAAGCCGGGGACCGGCTTCCCCACCAGGTGGGAGGATCAGGAGAAGTACAAGGGTGGCTGGGAATACCGGAAGGGCAAGCTGCGCCTGCGTGTCCACAACCGCCCGGAGGGACTGGGCAACCTCTTCTACAACCCGAGCTTGCCGACCATGGACGACTACTACGAACCCTGGACCTATCGCTACGAAGACCTGTTCAACGCGCCGGAAGGCGACGATCAGCCGACAGCCCGCCCGATTTCGCAGATCACGGGCAAGCACATCGACATCAAGGCCGGACCAAACTGGGATGATGATCTGGGCGGGTCGCCCGTCTACGCCGCGAACGACTACAACCTGGCCGGGCTGACCGAAGAGGAGCGGGCGCAACTCCAGGAACTGGAGCGCCTCGTCTTCTTCTATCTGCCGCGCATCTGCAACCACTGCGTCAACGCCGGCTGCGTCGCAGCGTGTCCGGCCGGCGCGATCTACAAGCGTGGCGAAGACGGCATCGTGCTCATCAGCCAGGAGAAGTGCCGCGGCTGGCGCATGTGCATCTCCGGCTGCCCGTACAAGAAGGTGTTCTACAACTGGTCGACGGGGAAGTCGGAGAAGTGCGTGCTCTGTTACCCCCGCCTGGAAGTGGGGGAAGCGCCGGCCTGCTTCCACTCCTGCGTCGGCCGTATCCGCTACCTGGGCCTGTTGCTCTACGACGCCGATCGTATTCCGGCAGCCACGGCGGTGGACGACTCCGAACTCGTCGACGCGCACCGGTCGATCATCCAGGATCCGTGGGATGCGGAGGTGCTCGCCTCGGCCCGCTCCAACGGTGTCACCGACGCCCAGATCGAGGCGGCGCAGCGATCGCCCGTCTACAAGTTCGTCAAGCAGTGGGGTCTGGCGCTGCCGCTGCATCCGGAGTTTCGCACGCTGCCGATGCTCTTCTACGTGCCGCCGCTGCTGCCGGTGCTGGCCACCGTGCGCGACGGAAACTACGACGTCGCCGGCGCGACCGACGAGGGCATCGCCCCGCTGCTCAGTTCGCTGGAGCGCGCCAGGGTGCCCTTGCGCTTCATGGCCAGCCTCTTCTCCGCCGGCAACGAAGCGCAGGTTGCGGCGGTCTACCGCAAGCTGATCGCCGTGCGGCTGTACATGCGCGCCCAGCGCGTGCCCGGCATGTCCCAGGCCGATGTCGAGGCGGCGCTGCAGCAGGGGCAAACGACCCCGGAGGAGGCCGAGGCGATCTCCCGCCTGACCTCCCGGCCGACCCTGGATGAACGTTTCGTCATTCCGCCGATGAGCCGGGAAACGGCCGTCGAACAGACCGTCGATCCCTTCACGCACAAGGCCGCGGCCGGCTTCGGCTTCCGTCAGGCTCCGGCTCGAAGGTGGTGAATGTCGTGCTGAACACAATGGATCAACAGGCAACTCGGCGCCTGTGGGGACTGTTCGCTGATTTGCTGGACTATCCTCAGGCCGACCTGAACGACGCAGCCATCGCCTGCCAGCGAATGGCGTCCGACGTGGACCCGGCGGCGGCCGCGCCGCTCGCCCTCTTTCGCGCCTGGCTGGAACAGACCCCGCCCGGCCGCGTGGAGGAGGTCTATACGGCGATCTTCGACCTTGACGTGTCCCGCTCTCCCTACGCGGGGTATCACCTGTTCGGCGAGACGTATCAGCGCAGTCTCTTCCTCATTGGCCTCAAGGAGTGGTTTGCCGCCGCTCACTTCAACTCTGGGCAGGAGCTGCCGGACCATCTGGCCGTCCTCCTGCGCTTCCTGGCGCTGTGCGACGAGGGCGACCGGCGCGATGAGTTGATCCAGGATGCGCTCCTGCCCGCGCTGGCGAAGATCCTCGCTGTCGGCGAGCGCCAGGGGAACGAAGAGGAGGGGGTGTCGGGCCAGGCGCCACCCCAGGCAGACGAGAACGTCGCTTCTCCCTACCTCCATGTGCTCCGAGGGCTGCAGGCTGTTCTCGAGCAGTGGCCCCGTCCGGCTGTGCTCACGCCACTGGAAGAAGGTGGGGTCCGTGTCTGATCTGGTGCTGTTCGTCGCCTTCCCGTACGTCGCCACAGTCCTGGCCGTGCTGGTCGGCATCTATCGCTATTTCGGCGATCGCTTCTCCTACTCCAGCCAGTCGTCGCAGTTTCTGGAGAACCGGGTGCTGTTCTGGGGGTCCGTTCCCTGGCACTACGGCATCATCACGATCCTGCTGGTTCACGTCGTGGCGGGCGTCATCCCCGGCGCCTGGGGGCAACTGCTCGGCGTACCGTGGCGCCTCGCCGCCCTGGAGGTGACGGGGCTGGCGATAGCCGCGCTGACACTGTTCGGCCTCGTCCTGCTCATCATTCGGCGACTGAGCATCCCGCGCGTCCGCGCGGTGACGACCGGGCTCGACTGGGTGCTGCTGGCAGCGTTGCTGGTGCAAGTGGGGCTCGGCTGCTGGATCGCCCTGTTCTATCGCTGGGGTGGCGCCTGGTACGTGCATACTGCTGCCCCCTGGCTGGCTTCCCTGGTGACGCTCAACCCGCAGACGGACACCGTGGCGGCGTTGCCAGGCGTCGTCAAACTGCACCTGCTGGGCGGCTTTGTGATCGTGGCCCTGTTCCCCTTCACCCGCCTGGTGCATCTGGTGACGTTCCCCGTCACCTATCTCTGGCGGCCGCAGCAGGTGGTGATCTGGAACCGTCGGCGCACCAGTGCAGCACTCTCGCCAGACCGGCCAGGCGGGCTAAGGCGCGTCAGGCGATGACGACGCTGGAAGAACTTCTGGCGGCCAGCGCCGCGCGCCACGCGCACCTCTGCCCCCGACAGGTGCTGGGTGTGCGCATGGGCGTGCTCGGAGGCTGGTTCCTTGCCCTGGACGTGCCACGGCAGGATAAACGTCTGCTGGTCATCCTGGAGACGGATGGCTGCGTGGTGGACGGATTGACCGCGGCAACCGGCTGCTCCGTCGGCCATCGCACCCTGCGAATCGAGGATCTCGGCAAGGTGGCAGCGACCTTCGTCGACATCCAGACGGAGCAGGCCGTTCGAATCGCTCCCCGGCCGGACCTGCGCGCCCATGCCGTCGAGTATGCACCAGAGGCGACGAACCGCTGGCAGACCTATCTCCTGGCCTACCAGCGCATGCCGGTGGAAGCGCTGTTGCTGGCCCAGCCCGTGCAACTCGTCCGGCCGCCTGCTGAAATCGTCAGCCGGCCCGGCGCGCGGGCGGTGTGCCAGCAGTGCCGGGAGGAGATCATCAACGAACGCGAAGTGACACGGAATGGCCGGACGCTCTGCCGGAGTTGTGCCGACGGAGCCTACTACCGGCTGCTCAGCGGCGCGCAGGCCGCCGCGGTGTGACAGCGTGAAGGGGTGGGATGACGCTCCCGACGACGGAGGGTGGTCGGGAGTCACCGGATAAGGGAGGAGGCCGTCAATGCCGGTCGTTCAGGCACAGACGCACGAGTTCTCGCCCCAGGGGAACCGGCGGAGCGCACTGTGGCTCGCCACCCTTGGCTTCTTCGGAGGCTTCGCCGGGGTGGCGATCTTCGGGCCGATGGCGCCGAAGTTTGCCGCTCTGCTCCACCTGACGCCGTTCCAGGCAGGGCTGCTCGCCGGCATTCCGAGCCTCACCGGTGCGCTGCTCCGGCTGCCCTTTGGCGCCTGGGTCGACCGAGGCGGTGGGCGTCGGCCGTTCCTCATTCTGCTGGGGCTCACGCTCGTCGGGATGGCGGGCCTGCTGCTCCTGCTCGCCACCTCCTATCCAGACCACATGGCGGGCCTCTATCCCCTCTTGCTGGCGCTCGGCATGCTCATTGGCTGCGGCATCGCCACCTTCTCCGTCGGCATCCCGCAGGTCTCCTACTGGTTCCCCAGACGGCAGCAGGGCGGTCCACTGGGAGTCTACGCCGGACTGGGGAATACCGCGCCAGGACTGTCGTCCTGGCTGCTGCCCGTCGCCGTTGGATCGCTGGGGATGCTCGCCGCCTACGGCTTCTGGTTTCTGGTGCTGGCCGTCATCACCGCCGTCTATGCCCTCGCTATGCGCGACGCGCCGTTCTTCCAGGCGCGTCGCCAGGGCCTGACGCTCAACGCCGATCAACTCGCCCAACTGGACCAGGACCTCGTCCCAACGGGCTCGGCATGGGCGGGCCTGAAACGCGCCGCGCAGACGTCGGAGACGTGGGCACTGGTCTTCATGTACTTCATCTCCTTCGGCGGCTTCCTTGCGCTCACCGCCTGGCTCCCCACGTTCTGGCATGCCACCTATGCGACCTCGCTGGCGCGCGGCGGTCTGCTGACACTCACCTTCGCCTTGCTGACCGCGCTGGTGCGCGTTCCTGGGGGGCTGCTCTCCGACCGCGTCTCGATCCGCTTTGCGCTCAGCGGCAACCTCGTCTTGATGGCCATAGGCGCGCTCCTCGTGGCCGGCACGCCGCTGTTCACCCTCTCCCTCACCGGCACGGTCCTGATCGCCCTTGGCATGGGACTGCAGAACGCTATCGTCTTCAAGCTCCTCCCCCACTACGTTCCGCATGCGGTCGGTGGGGCCGCCGGCTGGGTGGGCGGCCTGGGGGCGCTGGGTGGCTTCATCCTGCCACCGCTGCTCGGTACCATTGCCGGCGCCGTGGGGGGGACAGAGGGCTACCATCGAGCGTTCCTGATCGTGGTTGCGCTGGCCGTGCTCGGTCTGGTGGACGTTGGCTGGCTCACGCACTGGCGCTGGCAAACCGTCCTGGGCGCCGGCCGGATGGGCCGCGGTCCCACCACGCCAGGGCCGTCGACGTAGCCGCAATACGGTTTGGATAAGCCCAGGGAGCCGTGGGTGGAAGGCTAACAGGGCGGCGACTGCGGTCTGCCGCCAAGTACGGGGGGCGACTGCGGTCGCTCGCGCGGCGGCGCAAGAGGTGGAACGCGACCGCAGTCGCCCTCGTCGCTTGGCGGCAGACCGCAGTCGCCGCCCTGTTCGGGCTTATCTGAACCGTATTGGACCTAGCCGCCCTCCCGCGTTCCGACAACCACCCTGGCAAGGGTGCCGAGGAGCAGCGCAGGCGCCTAAGAATTTCCTAAGAAGTTTCGCCTTGGCATCGACGGGGGCTTCGCTTTCGCTTGTTACCATGGTAATCTGAGAATCGGTCGATAGTCCCGCGTTCCCTGCTGGCGGTTCCCCGGCAAGAGAGGAGCAGACGATGAACGATGCGGCGGTGCAGAGCGATATCCTGTCCCGGTTTCCCCCAGGCGCGCTGCTGGACGTGCAGTTCCGACGCGCCGACAACACCAAGGTGCTCGGTCTCCTGGAGCCGGGCGAGGTCAACGTCAGGCTCGTGCCTCGCGGGCCGGAGGAGTTCAACGCCGACCCGGGTAAGGCGCCGGTGGAGGTCTGCGAACAGGTAGTAGAGGAGTTCGTCTACGAGCACTACGCGGTCATCCAGGTCCTGCGCAAGGATCTGCCGGCCTTGCTCACAGAGCGACTGTACAGCCTGATGGCGATCTATGGCGGGTTTGCGCACGGGTTGACCGCCCACGAGCCGCCTCCGGGAGAGCCTAGACTGGTGCCGGTGATGACACGGCTGGCGCCGAGCGACCTGGAGACCCTTGACCTGCTCATCACGGCAGGGCTCGCCGGCAGTCGCGCCGAGGCGATGCGCTGGTGCCTGGGCCGCATCCGGCAGTGGCCGGAATACCAGGAACGGACGGGTGGTGCATACCGTGGATGACGCTGCGCTGCGGACTGAGATTCTGTCTCGCTTCCCCGAGGGCGCGCTGCTTGATGTGCTCTTCTGGCGCCACGATGCGCTCAGTGCGAGTGTGCTGGAGCCGGGCGAGGTGAGCGTCAGCCTGGTGCCGCGGGGGCCGAAGGAGTTCAACGCCGATCCCCAGGGGGCGCCGCAGGAGGTCTGTGAACAGGTCGTCCGAGAGTTCGGCCACAGCTACTTTCCGGTCTTGCAGCGTCTGCGCAAGGATCTCGCGGGCCTGTTGAGCGAGCGGCTGCGCACGGTGGGGGTGAACTATGGCAAATCGGGAGTGGCCGTTAGCACCATGGACACTCCTCCCGCGGAGCGCGGGCTCGTGCCGGTGATGACACGGCTGGCGCCGAGCGACCTGGATACGCTCGATCTCCTCATCGCTGCCGGCTTAGCCACCAGCCGCGCTGACGCAGTGCGTTGGTGCCTGGGCCGCATCCGGGAGCGGCCCGCGTACCAGGAGTTGCAGTCCTCGGTGCGGCGGATTCAGCAACTGAAGACCACGTTCTAGCGACGCGAGAGCGTGAGATTCATCGCCGCAACGCTCCTCAGGCGCCGACCGGCTGCGCCGACGGCGCAGCGGCGGGCTCGTACACGCAGGAAGGATCGGGCGCCAGGTAGTCGCCGGTCACTGCATAGGCGCGGGCGCGGCTGCCGCCGCAGAGCGTGCGATATTCACAGCGTCCGCACTTGCCCTTCAGTTGGATGGGATCGCGCAGGGAACGGAAGAGGGGCGAATCCCGATAGAGCTCCGTCAGGCTCTGCTGGCGGACGTTCCCGGCGATAATGGGGAGAAAACCGGAGGGGCAGACATCGCCGGTGTGGGAGACGAAGCAGAAGCCGCGACCGTCGTTGACTCCCTGCCCCCGGGATGGCGCAGCGTTGTTGACGCTGAAGCCGGCGCCGGTGACCTCCTGTGCGTCCGGCGCGACGCGGGACATATGCTGAGCAAGCACGCGCCGGTAAGCGGGGGCGGCCGTCGTGCGGACGTGGAGCGGGACGCGCAGGGAAAGTTCTGCGAGCAGGTGGAACACCTCTTCGTGCTCGGCCGGCGAGACCATGTCTGCTGCCTGACCACGGCCGGTGGGGACGAGGAAGAAAACGCTCCAGACCGTCGCGCCGAGCCGCTGCACCTCCTCGGCCAGGCGTGGCAGGTCGGTGAGGTTGCGCCGGTTCACCGTGGTGCCGACCTGCAGCGGGAGGTCCAGGTCGACGGCGTCGCCCAGGATCTCGATGGTGCGCTGGTATGACCCACGAACCCCGCGGAACTCATCGTGGATCTCCGGTGTCGAGCCGTCCAGGCTGACGTGCAGCATGGCAACCCCCGCCTCTTTTGCCTGGGCCAGGGTACGTCGTGTGACCAGCGCCGTGGCGCTCGGCGAGAGGGCGACCCGCAGTTCGCGCGACGCCGCGTAGGCGATGAGATCGAAGACGTCCCGGCGCATGAGGGGGTCGCCGCCGGTGACAACCAGGATCGGGCGACCAATCTCGACGACCTGATCAATCAGCCGGTATCCCTCGGCAGTGGTGAGTTCCCGCGGATCACGCCGCGGCATGGCCATGGCGCGGCAGTGCTTGCAGGCGAGCGCACAGGCGCGGGTCAACTCCCAGGCAACGGTAACCGGCGTCCGGTCAAAGTCGATATCCAGGTACGACTGCCCGCGGCCCGGTCGGTACAGCGAGCGTTGCAATCCCGGTGGCACCGTCCTCATCCCTTCATCGTTGCGATCGTCCATCGGATCGGGCCAGCGTACCACAACATTGATGTATTGTCTTTACGTGGAGCGTGTCGCTATACGACGAGGCGTCATTACCGCCCGACTTCTTTCGGAAGGCCCCCGCTGGAGATCAAGCGGGACCGGAGAGCGACTCCAGGGCGCCACCCACCACAACGGTATGCCCGCTGGTGATGCTTGCGTCCATCACGGCCGCCGTGATGGCCCGGCCCATGTCCTCCACTGTCGGTAAACACCCAACCTGGGAACGGCGCTGCTCGGCGTAGCCGGGGGCGGTGCGCTCCAGCAGGCGCGGCGTGATGGTGCCGTCGATCAGGTCGCCGGTGACGACGAGGAGCCGGATGCCGCGCTCCGCCAACACCGCCTGCCGCGCCCGCAAGGCCTGCTCGCCGGCATACTTGGAGGCGGCTACCGGCACATAGGCCGGCAACTGCTGCACCTGCCCGTAGCGGTGCGCCCAGTGACTGGTAACGAAGACGACGACGCCGCCGGTGGTCAGGAGCGGCAGCGCCGCCTCTACCAGGGCCAGCGGCGCGTCGCGATTGATGCGCATCGGGTACTGCGGGTCGGCGGCGACCAGGCCGGCCTCCAGGCCGCCGGAGGCGTTCAGCACGAGCACATCCAGGCGGCCGCGCCACTCGCGGATCGCCGCGAAGAGGCCGGCGATCTCCCCCGGCTTGGTGATGTCTGCGCAGAGGGGTAAGGCGGCGGCGCCACGCTGCCGTAACGCCGCCGCCACCTCTGCCGCCCGCGCCGCCTTGTTGCGATAGCCGATCGCCACGTCGTAACCGGCAGCCGCCAGCGCCAGCGCGGTGGC
>DHIZ01000045.1:7653-8427 GCA_002404055.1 Chloroflexi bacterium UBA4733 | reverse complement strand
ATAATCTACGGCCTGGCGGGCGGTGTAGTCGTCCGCTCCTTCGGGAAGCACGTGACTCAGGAAGCCGAGGTCCTGGCCAAGCGTCACGATGGCGGGTTCCTGATACCCGTTGGCCCGCTGCTGGCCCAGGCCGAGCGCAGCGACCAGACCGTTACACAGGCAGGCGCGGTGGACCGTCTCTGCCGGGTCTCCACCTTTACGGACGAACAGGTGGACCGGCTCGGCCGGACAGCGATAGCCGATGCGACCGTTCGCGGTCCGGTATACCTGCCGCAAATAGCCGATGTCGCACAGCCTCTCCCGTGCCTCGTACACGGAGGGGACAGCCACGGTGCCCGGCAACTCGGCCACCTTGAAGGGGAAGCCGGTTGGCGAGGCGCCGGGGTCGTTGCGCACCCGCAAGGTCCCAGCCAGTGCCTGCTCCCTCAACTGCCGCTTGTACTGCTCATCGAGTGCTGACTCCCGGCACAGGGCGAAAATCGAGCCGACCTGCACACCAGTGGCGCCGACGGCCAAAGCCGCGCGGATTGCCCCGGGAGAAGCGGCCCCACCGGCCAGCCAGAACGGCAACCCAAGGGCAGCCACCCGACCTGCGTCGATCTTGTCGCGGGGCCCGTAGACTGGTTCGCCGTTAGCATCGAGATGCAGGCGGCCGCGGGGCGGGGCGCTGTGACCGCCCGCGACCGGGCCTTCCAGCACGAACCCGTCCGGGCGGCGGTCTGGCTCGCGCATCAGGTACTCCGCCAGCACCGCCGCCGAGACGATCGCCAGGAA
>DHIZ01000045.1:0-7542 GCA_002404055.1 Chloroflexi bacterium UBA4733 | reverse complement strand
AGCGTTCGCCGGGGAGCGCTCCCTCGACCGTGACGCCGAGTTCGATCGGCCGTCCCGCGGCGAGTCCGTCCAGCAGTCCGGGAATCTCCGCCGGGATGCCCGCGCCCACGAGGACGTAATCGACCCCGGCGAGCATGGCCCCGAGCACGGCGGCCGGCGTGGCGAGTTGCGTCTTCTCCAGATAGTTCACGCCTACCACGCCATCGTGACCCTCCTTGGCGAGGAAGACCTCAGCAAAGTTGCCGACTACCGCCAGTTGCGTGCCGGCGAGTTGGGGGCGTAGCCCCAGCATGGGCACGAGTCGGAAGGGACGTCCCGTCGGCAGACCGCCGTCCACGAAATAGCGGCGCAGCACTCGCTCGGCGATCTCGGGGACGGGGAAGTGCGTCAGTGCCCGGCGCAAATGTCCGCCGGGGTCACCGCGCTGTAGCCGGCGAGCGAGCAGCGAATCCAGGGCAATGCCGGAGACGACGCCGAGCTGGCCGGTGCAACTGACCGCGCGGGCCAGTTGCCAGCCGGAGACGCCGGCCCCCATGCCGCCCTGGATGAGCACCGGTAAGAACGGGTCGAGAACCATGCAAACCTCCACCGCCGGGACCGCCCCGCCGCCGCATCTCCCAGGCCATACCATGCGACAGTTTACGACACGTGCAGTGTGGACGTACATGTTCCATGCTGGGCGGTGCGGCGAACGATCTGCTCAACCGATCTGTTGAACGCCGAAGCCGGTCGCCGCGATGGCCGTCATGAAGAGCATCATCCCCAGCCAGACTGCACCGAAGCCGCGCGAGTAACGTTCTGCTGCGTAGGTAGCGAGCCAGCCGTTACCGAGAAAGGCAAGATGCAGTGCAGCGTGGGCGAGTGGATGTGCATCGACGTAGCCATAGAGGTCCGGCGCCATCAACGCCACGGCGAGCCCACTGAGGAGCACCGAGCCGATCAGCCAGCCCGGCGCCGTTCCACCGGCAGCGACCTGCCGCCGGCGCGCCAGGCGCCACCCGAAGGCTCCGCCAATGGCCATGAGCAGGCCATGCTCCAGGTGGTGCAACAACACGGGCGGTTCGATTGGACCGAGCAGGAGCGGAGTAGCGAGATCGCCAAGGGCAAGCAGGCCAAGCAGCCACCAGAGCGGCGCCGCCAAACCGGGAGCTGGCCGGCGGTTCAAAGGACCGCAGTTCGCCTGGTCGCCCGCCGAACCATGTCCAGCAGGATCAGCAGGCTCCCGACGATGATGGCGAACACAAACCAGGAGGCGATCTGGGCGAGCGCTGGGCCAGGAGCCGGCTCGAGCGCGTAGCGGCGCGGAACGCCTTCCAGTCCCGAGGCGTAGAACGTGGCGGCAAAGCCGGTGGCGCCGGCAATGAACAAGCCGAATCCCCAGCCGGCAAGGGCGCCAAAGCGCTTCCCCTCCCCGATGAAATAGGAGACGAAGCCGAGGCCGAAGAGGACGACGCCGCCCAGCAGATAAGTGTGAAAGTGGGCCGGTACCCACAGCGTATTGTGCAGGACGAAGTTGAATGGAATGGTGGCGTCCAGGAGGGCCGCGCTACCGCCGATGGCCCAGCCCAGGAGGCCAATGAACAGTGCCGCCGAACCGAGTGTCCAGCGCAGGCCGGAGCGATAGAGCAGGAGGAGGCCCCCAAAGATAGTCACCACTGCCGGAGGCACACTTGCCAGGTACGACGCAAACTCTCCCAGAAACTGCAGCGCGGGAGGCTGCACAAAGTCCTGGTAGAGGTGGTGGGGGAACGCCAGCAGAACCAGGACGAGCGACCCGACCCAGGCGAGGCTCAAGACGTTGCTCGACTTCCAGGGCCGTCCCGCGTAGTGCGGCAAGAGCGCATAAATGACGCCGGCAGCCGCATAGATGGTCAAGTTGGCGAGCGTGTGGCCGAAAAAGTAGGTAAGGTTCTTGGCCCAAAGCGGGTCGATGGGAAACGCCGGCATTGCCCAGCGGGCCAGGAGCGCCACGCTGAGCACCATCCCGGCCACGCTGGCCAGGGCGCCGTCCAGCGCCACCATCGTCGCGGCGAGCACCGTCGGCGGCGCGGTAACGCCGTCGGGTCGACGCAGCCGGAGGAACACGGTGTCGAGGGCGAGGCCGCGCCAGAGGTTACCGTAGACGCGAATGATGGCGGCCAGCAGGTCAAAGCAATAGAGCGCAAACCCAAAGCTGACCAGCAAGTACCCCAGCAGATAGACGCCGGTGGCCCAGGCCGGCCAGAACGTGCCGACGAACGGCAGGGGGAAGAGGGCGGTCCACGCGGCGGCGAAGTGCCCGATCAAGACGGCGCCGGTCACGAGCAGCACCCCGGCGAGGAAGAAGCCGAAGGCGACCAGGAACGGTGTCACCTTGAGGTTCAGCAGGTCCTGCAGAAACCACCAGTGCGCCCCGAGCACCAGCAGGAGTGTTGCGACGAGCATACCGGCGCCGTGCAGCGTCAGCAGGGCGTAAAAGGTTGACGGCGACAGCGCGAAATAGCCGGCCTGCGTCGCCCGCAGCGCTGCCCCGATCAGACCCAGTACGCCGATCAGACCGAGACCGGTCACCAGGTAGGCCCAGACGGCCACGCGCATCCCGCGCGTCGGTACACGCACCGAAGAGACTACTGTCGTCGCATCTCCATGCTCGCTCGGCACTGTGTGCCTCCTCTCGGTTATGGGCCCCGGCTATTTGCCGGGAGCACTGACGGTGATGGTCTGCTGCATCACGTCGTGCGCGATACCACAGTACTCCAGGCAGCGAATCGTGTAGGCGCCGGGGTGAGGGAAGGTGAAGTAGAGCCGGTTAACATAGCCGGGCATGGCCTGCACCTGCCCAATTAACTGGCCCTGCGGGTCATAGATGCCAAAGCCGTGATTGACGTCGCTGGAGGTGACTTCGAACTCCAGCAGCCTGTTGGCCGGAAGCTGCGCGGGCATGCTGAAGCTGAACTGCTGAGCGGTGACCTGCACGGTGAGCGCAGATCCCCGGGCAGCCGCCACCGCCCAGGGGTACGGCAGGGTGGCGAGGGAGACGGCGAGCGCACCGACGATCAGCAGCAGCAGGACACGGAACCACCAGCCGCGCAGCACGTAGGCGCCTGCTTGAACCTTCGGGTACGGTTGCTGACGGTGGGTGTTGCGCAGCACCCACAGAAAGACCGCCAGAATGCCGACAGCCATCACGACGAAAAGCACGAGCACGAGGGTCTGCCGGGCAGCAAGCGGGTTCATCGCGCCATCTCCTTGCGTTCCATTCTCTCGACATCAGCAGCCACACGACGCCGACCGGCAATGCAGCCGCTGACAGCATAACGTACAGCAGCCGCACTTGCCCTTGAGGTTAGCAGGATTCCACAACGAGCGGCTCGGGCCGGGCTGGCGCCATGGATGTGGCGTCTCTGCCACGTATTTCCTCGTCCGTTAAGTAACAAGCGGGATCCATGCCCCAGAAATCCCCGGTAGCCGCCAGCGCCCTCGCCCGCAGATTGCCATTGCAGAGGGGCAGGAAACGGCATTGCCGGCAGCGTTCCGGCAGCGCAGCGGCGCGCTGCCGGAGCGTCACCAGAAGCGGATGGGTGGGCTCCGTCCAGACCGCGCTGAACGGCCGCTCACGCACGTTTCCGAAGGTGACCGGCCAGCTAAACTGATCGGGGTGGACGTTGCCTGCGTGGTCGACGTGGCCAATGGCGACGCCGGAATTGTTCCCGCCGTTGCGAGCGAGGAGCCGCCAGACTTCCGCCGCCCGTTCGGGACCATGCTCGCGGGCCAGGCGTAGCCAGAGGTACGGCCCGTCGGCGTGATTGTCGACGGTGAGTACCTCCTTGTCCATGCCGCGCCGCTGCAGATCGCGCACCCAATCGATCAACTGGTCGATTACGTTGCGCGTCTCTGCTGGAGCCAGTTCGTCGTTGGCGATCCGCCGCCCTCGCCCGGCATAGACCAGGTGATAGAAGCAAGCCCGGTCGATCCCTTCGCGCTCAATGAGGGCGAGGATTGCCGCCAGGTCGTCGACGGTCCGGCGGGTCAGCGTCAAACGCAATCCAACCCGCTGTCCAACCGCCCGGCAGTTGCGAATGCCCTGAAGCGCCGCCTCGAAGGCCCCCCGCTTGCCACGAAAACGATCGTTGGTGCTCCCAATGCCGTCCAGGCTGATGCCCACGTAGCCAAAGCCGGTGGCGTGCAACTGTTCGGCGACCTCAGCGGTAATCAGCGTGCCGTTGGTCGAGAGGGTGGTGCGAATGCCCAGGGCTTGAGCGTGACGAGCGAGGGCGAACAGGTCGGGGCGCATGAGCGGCTCGCCGCCGGAAAAGAGGACGACCGGCACGCCCAGGTGCGCCAGGTCCTCCAGCATCGCTACGGCCTCATCCGTCGTCAGTTCGTCCGGGTAAGGGCGGTCATGCGCGTCGGCGTAGCAGTGCATGCAGTGCAGGTTGCAACGCCGCGTGGCGGTCCAAACCACCACAGGGGGGCGCGCTGCCCCTGGCGCTTCCAGCCTGGGTCCGTACCGCAAATGGTCCAGCGCGCCGGCCTGGCCCGTCAGTAAACGACTCAAGCCCAACACGGCGCTGTCTCTCTCGCCGCCCGCCAGCAGGTCATGTCCCCAACCTTTCCATCAAACGCGGCGCGCTCTGCGCGGCTCTTCGGTCGGGGGGCGCCGTGCAATCTCCCCGGGGCCGATTCGGCACGGCGGTCTCGGCCCCGGGACCATCATCCAGGCCAAGCTAAGCGAGCCGCTCACCAACTGCGTGCAGCAGTTGCGGCGGGTGGTGTGGTTGAGCCTGGAGGATTGCCCGCGCGGCCGCCCGGCCCTGGGCCATGGCTGCTACGACGGTAGCAGGCCCCGAGAGGAGGTCGCCTGCTACCCAGATCCGCTGCCCGTGCGGCTCGCTCGCGGCCGCAAGGCTCGTCGCTGCCCGTCGTCGCCAGCGCCAGATCCGGGCCAACCTGCCGTCCGAGCGAGCGGGGGAAGGTCGGCGAATGAATGGAATCCACCACCGAGTGGGGACCGGGGAGCCGGCCGTTGCCAGCCCCCACTCCCTTGCTACAGCGTTGCTCGCCCCGGCCGGCTTGACGCCATTCATGATCCCGCTGGCCAGCCACCGGCGGTCGAGCACCGCATCCTTATCGTCGGCCCTGGGCAGCGGGAGCTGAACGCCTAACCCAGCGGGCGAAGCGTCGACCCGGTAGCCCAGCGCAAAGACTACGAGGTCAACGAAGAAGAGTTCGGCCGGCCGGTTGAACACCGTCGGCTTGCGGTCGGCCCTGTCCTGGCGGGTCGGCAGCAACCACGCGGTGTGAACGCCAGTCGCACTCCCCTCCAGCCGTTCGAGGGTGGTGTTGAAGCGGATTTCGACCCCCTCACGAACCGCTTCCTCCAACTCATCCGGCCGCACTTTAGCAAAGCGCCGGTCCATCCATTCCACTGCCACCGGCTTACCCCCCAGGCGCAGCACTGTTCGCGCCACATCCATCGCCGTGTTGCCGCCACCGACGACCAGCACGCGTGCGTCCTGGGAGATTTCCGGCAGGCGCGCGCCGGCTTGGAGCGCGCGCTTCCCTCGCTCCAGGAAGACGGTAGCATTGGTCACGCCAGGGAGGTCTCGACCTGCCACAGGCGGGATCAGCGGCTGCACGGCGCCGTGTGCCAGAATCAGTGCGTCGTAGCGCTCAAGAAGGGAGGCAAGACTGACATCAACCCCCACAGCACAGCCCGTCCTGAGGTCAAGCCCGGCGTCGAGCAAGGCGGCCATTGGTCTCTGGGCGACGGGATCGGGCAGAATGAAGCTAGGAATGCCCCAGCGCAGGACCCCACCCGGTTCGTTCTCCTTCTCGAACATCGTTGCGGATGCTCCGGCCTCCAACAACTCCCAGGCCGCGGCGACCCCAGCCGGGCCAGAGCCGGCGATTGCTACCGAGAGGCCTGTTCCTGCCTCTGACTGCCGGGTAACACCGGCGACACGCCTTTGCTGCGTGATGAAGCGCTCGAGCCGGCCGATAGCCACCGGTTCGCCGCCAGCGAGCGCCCAGCAGCACGCCCCCTCGCACTGTGCCGCCTGATCACAGACGCGGCTACAAATGTCGGGCAAGACGCTCGTCCGACGCAAGGTGATGTGCGCTTGCTCCAGATCGCCACTCCGCAGTGCTGCGATGAAGCCGGGGATGTCATTGTGCGCCGGACACCCTTCCATGCAGGTCGGGTCAGGACAGGAAAGGCAGCGATTGGCCTCCGCGATAGCCTCGCCCAGGTTCTGGAAGCCTCGCCGGAGCTCCGATGTATCGCCACGCAGCGGCTGCGGTCGCAAGACCCGCTCTGGGGCCCGCTCATCGACCGCGAGAGGTCCATGCACCGTGATGCAGGCATATGGGCAGACCCGCTGACACTGCCGGCAGCCGACGCACCGGCTATCATCCGCCTCGGCTACCCAGGACCCCGAGACCATGTGCAGCGCTTCCGTCGGACAGCGGATGACGCACTCCTGACAGCCGGCGCAACGCTCGCTGTTGATGGCCACATGGATCAAGCTGATCGCCGGTGCAAGTTGAGTATCGTCAGTACGGCGAAGCAACCCGAGTGTCATTCCGCACCTCCCATCGTCACATAGAGCAGCGCTAACGCCGTCCCGATCACCAATACGCCAACTGTGCTCGCCACCGCCAGCAGTTGCGGGCGCCGCGACAACGGCACGAGGTCCCGCTGCACGATCTTGTGGCCGGCGTACAGGGAGCCGACCGTGCCGATGCCCACCACCACCACCTGGCTCGCGATCACCCCGCTTATAGACAGGATGTGGAAGTCATAGAGTGCCGAGTGTGCCGTGCCGAACAGGTTCCAGCCCCAGACAAAGGGGTCAGAGATGGCAGGGACAATGCGGGCGGCGTGGAGCCAGAACTTGGGCAACTGGCGGGCCAGGTAGTCCATCGCTGTCAGCGGGATCAGCGCGTATCCCAGCGGCACGAGCCAGGCCGCGAGCGGCCGTTTCCCCTCCGCCCGGACCGGTCCTGCCTGCCCGACGATCCTGGCGACGCCCCCACCAAACACGCGCCACAGCCCCCAACCCGAGCCGGTCACCAGCAAGGCTATCGCGGTGATGATCCCGATGAAGTCCACGGGGTTGGGATAGCCGGGAAAGCGGGTAACGCCGTTCAGCCAGTCGTCAAGCGCGGTATACGCCGGCAGCGCGTTGACCTGCTGGAACACCACCAGACCGAACAGGACGACCGCCGTCACCGCGACATCCCAGCGCCGCCGGAGCGGCGCCACCACAGAGGTCAGAGGCCGTTGCAGGAAGAGACCAACATTGTCGTGGGGACAGTTCTTCATACACTCGCTGCAGAGACCGCACATCAAGTTCGAATCCGCACTCCCTGGCCAGGTGTACCACGGGCAGCCATAGCCCTTGTCACTGCCCCGCATGCAATCCTTGGTGGTGCAAGTCAGGCAAACCTCGCGGTCGCGCGTGCGAAAACCGGCCACCATCCCCGTCGCGCCCACGGTCCCGATGAGCGCTGTGAGCGGGCAGACATAGCGGCAGAAGGTGCGCCGGTCAAAAACGAGAA
>DHIZ01000366.1:22490-28627 GCA_002404055.1 Chloroflexi bacterium UBA4733 | reverse complement strand
AGCATTAACTTCCCGGTTTTGGCGGGGCTGCCACGCGACGTGATCGGGAAGCTGTTCCTTGACAAGCCCTATGTCCAAGAACAGCGGATCGATCACGGTTTGGAACTGCTTGTTCTCGTGAGCGCCGATGTCGAGTTGAATGCGGCGGCGCGGCGCGAAGGCTTGGATGTTGAGGACCCCAATGCACATCAGGAATCAGGCGAGGCGCCAGTACGATGATGACGGTCGCCATCGACATCAGTGACCAGAAACGGCATCGCCATCGAGCGCAGTCACGTTCGCCGCGTTGCGAAGTGAAGGCAATGGGGAGAACACCAGCCACAACATGCTTGCGGCAATGCCGCAGGCTGCCAGAAAGAGCGTGGGACGCACGCCGATGCTTCCGCCCAGGATGCCTCCCACGACCGCTCCCAACGGCCCCACTCCTCGTTCCAGCACGTGATAGGCCGCGTTGACCCGCCCCAGCAGGTGTGGTGGCGTGAGCGACTGCCGGATGCTCAAGGCGTTCACAGCGTAGATCGGCTGCCCGGCGTCAAGGGCCTGGCACAGCGCCAGTAGCCCGAAGCCCACCAGAGCCGGACCATGGGCGAGGGGAAGCAGAAACGTCGTCACACTGCCAATCGTGAGCACGGTGAGGATGCTGCGTGCCACGCCGAGGCGCTGCGTCATCGGCCCGACCAGGAACGTGCCAAGCAGGTTGCTCACGCCGCCGATACCCATGGTCATGCCGAGCAGCACCGGTCCGAGTCCCAGTTCACGGAGACCGTACAGGGCGTAGAGCGCCCCAATCCAGTTGCCGAAGAAGCTACGCGTCGTAGCAAATGCCGCGAAGGCCCGCAACAACGGGCTGCCGGCGACAAAGCACAGACCCTCTCTGAGGTCGCGCAGCACGCTCTTTCCCGCTGACCGAGTCACGGGCCGTTCTTCCGTCTGGATGAAGGCGACGGAGCCCGCCGAGCAGAGAAAGGAGAGTGCGTCCAGCCAGAGCGTCAGCGGCGCGCTCCACACCTGTACCAGCACACCGGCGAGGCCGGGCAGGAAGGACTGGTAGGCCACGTCAAAGAGCACAGTGAGCACACCCATCAGCGCGGCCACGAGGAACAACTGCGCGATCTGCAGGCGTCCCAGGAGGAACGCCAGCGGGATGGATACCAGGAGCAAGGCGCGCCCAAGGTCAGCCCAAATCATCAGGGGGCGGCGGCGCAGCCGGTCCACCCAGACGCCGGCGAACAAGCCGAATAGCGCAAACGGTGCCGCTTCGGCGGCCACCAGCAAGCCCATCTGCGTTGCCGAAGCACCGAGCACCAGCACAGCAGTGAGCGGCAGCGCGCTGCCGATGATGCCGGAACCAAACTGCGAGATCGTCTGGCCGACCCAGAGTTTGCGAAATTCCGGCTGCTTCCGGAGTCCCTGGCGTTGCGCCAGCATCACGACTCAACCCTTTCGCACGATTCGCCGGTTACCACTGTGTCCACCGGCAGGCACGCGCCCCGCCGGACAGCACAAGACCCAACCTTGCATGGAGCGGGAGGTAAACTATTCAGGATCATTGCAGCACGATGTCGCTTTCGCCACCTGTACTGGCGGTCGCGGGCGGAGACGGGATGATGCGACGACTGGTCAAGATCAATGGTCCAACGCCAATGGACTGGTAAGGCCAATACCAGGCTGAAGGAGTCTTCAATGACGACGGAGACCGTACACATCGAGTTACCGGAGGAGATGTACGAGCGGCTTAAGGGGATGGCCACGGTGAGCCAGCGTCCCCTGACGGAGGTCATCTATCAGTCCATCCGCGGCAACCTGCCGCCGGTGTTGAATGACTTGCTCCCTGAACAACGCGATCTTGTGGCCGATCTCCAGGCGCTGAATGATGAACCGCTGTGGGTGGTCGCCCGGACCCCGGTGCCCGCGCCCGGCTGGCGACGTCATCAGCAGTTACTCCACAAGGCAGAGACAGGCTTGCTCACTCTTCCCGAGCAGGAGGAGCTGGCGGAGTTGCGCGAGGCCGCGGATCGCTTCGTTACCCGACGGTCCTACGCCTTAGCATTGCTGAAATGGCGTGGCTACACCATACCAGTCAACCTGTAGCCCGTGGCACAGCGCCCCAGGATCTCAGTCGGCCTGCACCGGAAGCTCGCATGGAGCTTGTGGGGTACGATAAGGCGCGAGGAACGATTGATGGAAGAGACCGAGCTATTTCTGCTGAAGGCGCTGGACAGCATCAGTGGAGCGGAAAGCGAGTTCGCCAATCGCCGCTATGATAACTGTGCAAACCGTTGTTACTATGCGTGCTTCCAGGCTGCCATTTCCGCACTCCTCCAGGTTGGGATCCGACCGCCGGGTCAGCATGCTGGGTGGAGTCACGCCTTCGTCCACTCTCGGTTCGCTGGCGATCTCATCCATCGACGCAAAGTCTTCGCAGCGGACTTGCGCGACACGCTGCAGAGTACATTGGCGCTGCGGCATGTCGCTGATTATGCCCATGCTCGGGTCAACGAGCGGGAAGCTTCGCGCTCGTTACGGTGGTCCCGGATGCTGGTCGAAGCCGTTCAGGTACACGGAGGCCGTGAGTGATGGATAGAGAAGGCGCCTGGCACAGCAGTGACGCGGCGATTCAACGAGCCGCCGAGCGACTCCAGGAACTGATTCGGGCCAGATTTCCCACAGCCAGCTTTTCTGTCGCCCGAGGTGAAGACCCCGAAGGCACATATGTCTACGTCGTCGTGGACACTGATGATCTCACTACCGTACTGGAGACGGTCGCAGATCAGTTGTTTACTTTCCAGGTAGAGCAGGACTTGCCGATCTACGTGGTTCCACAACGCCCTCTGCATCGCACCGTTCAGGGAATTGCGGCCCAGCGTGTTGCTGATCGGCGCCCCCGGCTCAGCCTTGCAGAGGTCCATACCCAAAGGTAGGCCAACGCGGTCATTGGTCCGTTCGGACCTGCTCACTCCAGCACCGGCAGCAGGTCCGCTCCCGTGCAGATGCTGGCGCAGAGCAGGCGCAGCGAGGAGTCGGCGTCCAGGCGACCGGTCTTGATCGCTTCATCGGCGCGCAACAGCAGGCCGTAGATCTGGCGCAGGCGGGGGAGGGGAAAGGCGCCGACCTGGCGCTCCAGGTTGCGCAGTTGGAAGTCGCGCAGGTGAAACTCGCCGCGCCGCAGGAACTCCGTCTCGCCGCGTTCGCGCTGACCGGCGGCACAGAGCAGCAGTAGGCGGAACTGGCGGACGACGTTAGCGAAGACGATCTGGGGTACCTCGCCCCGCGCCAGCAACTGGTCGAGCAAGGCATTGGCGCGGGCCAACTGGCGGGCGGCCAGGGCATCGGTGAAGGCAAATACCTGCTGGTAGGGTTCTTCCACCAGCGCCTCCACATCGCGCACGTCGATGCTGCGGCCGGCGCCGACGAAGGTCGCCAGCTTCTGCAGCTCGGTGCGGCCCTTCGTCAGGTCCGCGCCAAAGCGCTTCCTGCCCTCTACTTCCATTTCCACAAAGCAGCGTTCAGCGAGCATCTCCGCCGCCTGCTGAGTGATGGTGATGCCGAGTTCGCGCGCCACGGCCAGGAGTTTGCCGGGGAACTCCCGCCGGCTGAGCTGTCCGCAGGCGGTGACCGCGCCACCGGCGGCGCGCACGGCGTGCGCCAGAGGGTGGGTGGCGCCGAGGTCGCGTGCCTCCCGAAAGACGACATCCAACCCGTCCGGCAAGCCGGCCAGCGCCGTCGTGAGCGCCTCGCGCAGCCCCTCCTCCTTCTGGAAGCGGGCGGCAATCCCATCGAGCAGCACCAGCCGGGCTGCTGAAAAGAGGGAAAAGGTGGTCAAGGCTCCCTGCAAGGCCTGCACGGTCACTACGTCGCCATCGAAACGGCTAATCTCTACCTGAGGGTCGGCGCCTTTGGCGGCCGCGACGACACGCGCCACCTGTTCGTCGCAGAGGGCGGCATCGCTGCCATGGAATAGCGTAAGCATGCTGACAAGGATACCAGGGGCGGCAGGTATGTCGAGAGCCAACGTAGCGCTCAATCTACTGGCGATAGGCTTTCGCGTACGCTCCTCACAGACGCTCTTGCCGAAACCTGGGTTGCGTCCGGTGGCCTCACCATAACGCCAATACGCCTATATCTGAGTCACCCTCCAGCGCTGCAATCGCCGCATAACCAATGCGCAATAGCTGCTCAATGCGGTGCGTCGTGCAGTTCCCCACCCGTAACCAGATCACCTTAGGCGGGAAGCCGAGCACAACGCTCAGTTCACCGAAGTCAGCATCCTTCGTGACTATGATGTAGTCGTTGGCTAGAGCGAACTCCCGTACATCCCGGTCAAAGGCGCGATCGAGGCCGACCTGAGAGACATGGCTGGAGCCAGGAAAGAGGTCTGCGAGCCGATCAATGAGGCGGGGGGACAAATTCTGGTCAAGGAGCAACTTCAAGCGTGCGCGATGAGCGTTTGGCGCTCCCGTTCCGCTGCGTAGCTCAGACAGGCGCGAATGTCATCGCTCGTCAGGTACGGAAAGTCAGCCAACACTTCTTCGGCGGTCATGCCTGCCGCCAGATAGGACAGAACGTCATACACCGTGATGCGCAGCCCACGAATGCAGGGCTGCCCGCCTCGCTTATCGGGCTCGATGGTAATGATCGACTCGTACAATGCGCTCACCTTCGTCACCCTTGCTTGCTAGGCCGCCGCCCCGATAATGGATGCGCCGACGCTCCTGGCACAACTCCCATGCTATATGCTATCAGATCGTACGGGGCAGTCATCCCCCCGAATGGGTGATCCCGATCTCAGGGTGGGGCGCCCGGCTACTCGCGTTGACCGCCGGGGGGGCGCGTTGGTAGAATAGCGCGGCTACGCGGGTTCGCCGCGACGGAGGCGGGGCGGTGGCGGAACTCGGTCAACAACTTCGCGAAGCGCGGCAGGCCCGCGGCCTCAGCATCGACGACGTGGCCCTGGGCACGCGGATTCGTCCAGCCTACGTCCACGCCCTGGAGGAGGAACGCTTCGCGGACCTGCCGGCTCCCGTCTACGTGCGCGGCTTCGTGCGCAACTACGCGACCTTCCTGGGCCTGGATGCCGAAGAACTGATCGGCGCCCTGGAAAAGGAGCAGAGCGGCGCCTTCCAGCCCCCCCATCGTCACACCCCCCAGCAGATTTCGGTGCCGGTGTGGCACGGCCCCAGCCCGCGCGCGATGGTGGGTACGCTCCTGCTCGTCCTGCTCGTTGCCTTTATAGCCTTCATCTTCCGGCAATACAGCGAGTTCACCGCCTCCCGCTCCACCAGCGTCTTCGCCGCCACGCCTTCTCCCACGCCGATCACCCAGGCGGCGACGGCCGTCCCCATTCCCACCGTCACGCCGATCCCCACCTTGTCGGCGGCGGCGGTGGCGACCCCCCCCGCCGCTGCGACAAAGCCGCCCATCGCACCGACCACTGCCGCCCACCTGACGGCGACTCCGCCCCCCCCGCCGCCACCCTCGGCAACGCCGCAGCCGACTGCCACGCAGGCCGCGCCGCTGGTGCTGTCGCTGCAGGCGCTGGGCGATAGCTGGGTGCGGGTGACGGTAGACGGCAAAATCGCGTTTGAGGGTACACTGCTGCCAGGAACCACGCGTGCGTGGAATGGCGCCACGTTCATTACCGTCCGCTATGGCAACGCCGGCGGCGTCAGTGTGACGTTCAACGGCAAATCCGAGGGTGTCGTAGGGCAGCCGGGGCAGGTGGTGGAACGAACGTATCGACTAGGATAGAAGGTACCCATGCCGGCTGACTATTCTTTTGATGTCGTGTCGCAGTTCGACCGGCAGGAACTGGTCAATGCCCTGGATCAGACGCGGCGCGAACTGGGCACGCGCTTTGACTTCAAGAACAGCCCATTTGAGATCACCCTGGAAGCGGAGCAGATCGTCATTCTTGCCGACAACGAGTCCAGGTTGGCGGCGATCAAGGACGTCATCCAGAGCAAGTTGGTCCGCCGCCAGTTGCCGCTGAAGATCATGCAGTGGGAAAAACCGGAAGATGCTGCCGGGGCCAAAGTGCGCCAGCACGTCAAACTGGTACAGGGCATCTCCTCCGACCTGGCGCGCCAGATCAGCAAGTACATCCGCGACAAGCACCCGAAGGCCAAACCGGCGATTCA
>DHIZ01000366.1:399-22387 GCA_002404055.1 Chloroflexi bacterium UBA4733 | reverse complement strand
CTTTTATATCGATACTCGCGGCTGCCCAAAGAACACTGTCGATTCCGAAGCGCTGGACCAGGCCCTGCGCGGCGTCGGCCATGTGCCGGTGGATCGCGCCGCCGACGCCGACGTCATGATCGTGAACACCTGCGGCTTCATCGACGTCGCCAAGCAAGAGTCGATCGACCGACTGCTGGAGCTGGGCCAGCAGAAGCGGCCCGGCCAGCAGTTGATCGCCGCCGGCTGCCTCTCGCAGCGCTACTCGGAAGAGGTGGCGCGGGATCTGCCGGAAGTGGACACCATCGTCGGCATCGACGCCTGGCGCACCCTCCCCGAGCTGCTGGCCGGTGTCAGCGCCACACCAGTGCGCCGGCAAGACGCGAACGAACTGGGCTCGCTGCTGCGCTTCCCGGCCAGCCTGCCCGTCCTCAATCAATGGCCGGCGACGGCGCGGCGCGTGCATGCCCCCAGCGCCTACATCAAGATCTCGGAAGGCTGCAACTACGGCTGCACCTTCTGCGCCATCCCGATCATGAAGGGTCTCTACCGCAGCAAGCCGCCGGAGCGGATCGTGGAGGAGGCCCGCCAACTGGCCGACAACGGCGTCAAAGAAATCATCCTCGTGTCGCAGGACTCCACCGCCTATGGGCTGGATCGCCGCGACGACACGTCGCTGCCGCTGCTCCTGGAGACCCTGGCTGCTGAGGTACCGGAGATCCCCTGGGTGCGGGTCATGTACATCCATCCCGATCGCCTGACGGCGAAGATGATCGACCGCATCGCCCAGGTACCGACCTTCTGCCCCTACATCGACATCCCCATGCAGCATGCCCACCCGGCGGTGCTCAAGCGCATGCGGCGCGGCCACCTGATCGAGCGCTCGGAGGAGTTGATCGCCCGCTTCCGCGAGTGTATCCCCGGCGCCGCCGTGCGCACCACCTTCATGGTCGGCTTCCCCGGTGAGAGCAGCGCCGAGTTCGACTTTCTGCTGGACTGGTTGCAACGCATGCGCTTCGACCGCGCCGGCGTCTTCACCTACTCGCCGGAGGACGGCACGCCAGGCGCCGAGATGGAGCAGCAGGTGCCGGAGCGCACGCGCCAACGCCGTCGCCAGCGGCTCATGCAGGCGCAGGAGGCCATTTCGGCGCAGTTGCAGGCCACCCTGGTCGGCAAGACATTGGACGTGCTGATCGAGGGTACCCAGGACGTGGCCACAGCCAAACGCCACCACGGCGCGAGCGGCCTGATGAGCGTCGGCCGCTCCTACCGCGACGCCCCAGAAGTGGACGGCGCCGTGCTGGTGCGCGGGCGGCACCGGGTCGGCAGCATGATCAAGGTCAGGGTCAGTGAAAGTACCACGCACGACCTTGTCGGCGACGCAGTGTGAATCTGCCCAATGCCCTCAGTGTGTCGCGCGCGCTGCTGCTGCCGTTCATCCTGTTCTTCATGTTCCGCCCCAGCGCCAACGACCACTTGATTGCCGCCGCCATCTTCGTCGTGGCGGCCATCACCGACTTTCTCGACGGCTACCTGGCCCGCCAGCAGGGCCTGAACTCCGACCTGGGCGTCTTTCTCGACCTGACCGCCGACAAGGTGCTCGTCTCGGCCCTGCTCGTGGCGCTGGTCAGCCTGCAACCGCGCTACTTCGTCTGGATCGCCATCATCATCATCTTCCGGGAATTCATCGTCACCGGCTTACGCAGCTACGCGGCGGCGCGCGGACTCGTCATCCCGGCGCGCGCCGGTGGCAAACTGAAGACGGTGGTGACACTGATCGCGCTGGCCGGTATCATCGCAGGAGTGCAGCCTTATGCCAACGTCGCCACCGGGCTGATGTGGCTCGCCGTGGCGCTTACCGTAGTGTCTGGCGCGCAATACTGCTTCGACGGCTTCCCGGTGCTGCTGGCGCCGGTGGCCAGGCAGCGAACGGAATAGGGGGCAGCGGATGGAGTTCATTCGCCGCGGACGGGGCGAACGCTACAAGACGCTCGACAAGCACGAAGGTGAGAACCTGCCCGACGGCATGTGGGAGAAGTGCCACGGCTGCCGCGAACTGATTTACGTCAAGGACCTCGACGCCAACTGGCGGGTCTGCCCGCGTTGCACCTATCATCACAACCTGACCGTCGGACGGCGCGTCGAGTTGCTGGTCGATGCCGGCTCCTGGCAGGAGACGGACCACGATCTGCGCCCGCTCGACACCCTCGATTTCACGATTCGTGGCAAACGGTATGCCCAACGCCTGCCGGAAGCAGAGGCCTCCGCCGGCGTGCCGGAAGCGGTGATTAGCGGACGAGCAACGCTCGACGGTCTGCCGGTGATCCTGGCGGTGATGGTCATGGAGTTCCTCGGTGGCACTGTCGGCGCTGTCGCCGGCGAAAAGATCGCCCGCGCGGCCGAGCGTGCCGGCGCCGAGGGGCGAGGGCTGATCATCATCTCGCAATCCGGCGGCATGCGCCTGCACGAGGGGACGACAGCGCTCATGCAGATGGCCAAGGCCGGGGCAGCGCTGGCCCGCCTGGACCGCACTGGTATCCCCTACATCTCCGTAATCGCCGACCAGACCTACGGCGGCACCACGGCAAGTTGGGCCAGCCTGGGTGACGTCATCCTGGCCGAACCGGGCGCGCGTATCGGCTTCAGCGGACCGCGCGTGTTGCAGGCCGTCAAGGTGAAGCTGCCGGAAGATACCCAGCGGGCCGAGTTCATGCTGGAGCACGGCATGCTCGACGCCATTGTGCCGCGCGGTGAACTCCACCAGACGCTGGCCACCATCCTTCGCCATTACTGCGTGAGACTAGCCGGAGCCCAACCCCAACCGGTCGCACTCGCCGGCCTGGCCATGGCCGGGGGGGCCTGAGCAGCATGAATCGCACAGTGAACGAGCTGGATTTCGAAAAGCCGTTAGCCGAAATCCGTTCCAACCTTGAACGGCTGCAGAAGGCCAACCCCAGCAAGGTGCCGGACGCCGCCGCCCAGATCGCCCGGCTGGAGGCGCAATACGACCAGACAGTCAGCGAACTCTACAGCCAGTTAAGCCCGTGGCACGAGGTGCAGATCAGCCGGCATCCGCAGCGGCCGCGTTTCCTGGACTACGCCCGCACCCTGTTTAGCGACTTCGTGGAACTACACGGCGACCGCCGCTTTGGCGACGACGGCGCCATCGTCGCCGGCCCCGCCACTTTTGCCGGACGGTCGGTGATGCTGGTCGGCGAGCAGAAAGGCCGCTCCACCAAGGAGAACATCGCCCGCAACTTCGGCATGCCGCACCCGGAAGGCTACCGCAAAGCGGAGCGACTAATGCGGCAGGCCGCCAAGTTCGGCCTGCCGATCCTCACCTTCGTGGATACCAGCGGCGCCAGCTCCGTCAAAGGCGACGAAGAGCGCGGCCAGTCGTGGGCCATCGCCGAGGTGCTGCGCACCATGGCCGAACTACGCGTGCCCATCCTGACGGTGATCCTCGGCGAGGGCAACAGCGGCGGGGCGATCGCCATCGCCATGGGCAACCGCGTACTGATGCTGGAGCATGCAACCTACGCCACTATCGCGCCGGAAGCCTGCGCCATGGTGCTCTGGCGCGACGTGGCATTGGCGCCGGAAGCGGCGACCCAGATGCAAATCACCGCCCGGCAGTTATTCCAACTCGGCCTCATCGACCGCGTAGTACCCGAGCCCCTCGGCGGCGCCCAACGCGACCCCGCCGCGGCGACCGCCTCCCTGCAGAGTGCGCTCCTGGAAGAGGTCGCCCGCCTCGCCATACCCGGCGCCGACTGGGCGGAATGCCGATACGACCGGTACCGCGCCTTCGGGCGGTTTGAGACGGGAGCGGTGTAGGGTGGGCAGGGCGAGCGCGGAGGCAGGCCCCCTCCGGCTCGCACCGCTCGCCAGGTTCCCCCACTGCCGTGGAGGAACCGATCCTGCACGGCAGGGGACGGTCGCGGACCCCTGGCCTGGGTGCGTCTGCAATCGCCGCGTTGGCTCTCGACTTGCGGCCTAAGCCGGGCCGCTGGACTTTGGGATGCCGCGTGAGCAGCCCAGTGTTGCCACCCCGCCCGGAACTCCTGGCGCGCCGGCACCGCGGGCTGGACGCACGGCAACGGCCGCGCTGCGCTACGGCCGCAGGGTCTCCCTTCGGTCGCCGGCCGGCGTCGGCGCGTCGGTCGTCGGCGCGGACTGTCGACGCGTCCGTGCCGTTGCCGCTGCACTCCGTCTCGACGACGCTTCGATCCAACCGTACCGTTCCGGAGGCGACCGTCCCTTGCCGTGCAGGATCGGTTCCTCCACGGCAGTGGGGGAACCTGGCGAGCGGTGCGAGCCGGAGGGGGCTTGCCTCCACGACCAGAGTTTGCCTACGCCACTTCGCCATAAACGCTGCGACCCGGACCACCATAGGCGTCGTAGACGTGCTCGTAGATGGCGGCACACACTTGCTCGTAGCGCTCCGGCGTGTAGCTGGGCGGCAAGGCGCGGTCGAGCACGTTCCGGATGACGGTCAGCGTTTGCGCCCGTGTTTGCTGGCGTTGGCGCCAGTCGAGCGTCAGCGTCTCCGCTTTGAGTCGGGTGAGCAGATCACCTGCCGCCTGCTTGAGCGCGGCATCGTCGCCATCGGCCAGTGGCAGGTCAGGTAGGCGGAGTAGGTCGACCACGGCCAGTTCCTCTTCCGACAGCCCTTCGTGGGCGGCGCGAGCCGCTTCGGTCTCCAGTTCGCGGGAGAGCAGCACCAGCTCGGTGAAGAAGCGATCAATGCTCAGCGTACCGGCGTTGTAGGCGTCGATCAGGCGCTGGAAGCGTTCCTGGTAGTTCAGGCGGCTGCGGTTGCGCTGCAGCATCGTCTGCAACTGGTCAGCGATGGCGGCGCGCAGGCGGGCGGCGGCCACGTGACGGTGCTCCGCAAATTGCGCACGCAGCCGCCCGAAATCGATGGCGCTGAGGTCGGTGGACGTGGCGACGCTGTAGACGCCGGGCGACTCGGCAATGCGGCGTTCCTCCGGCGTAATGTAGGCATCGAGCAACTGGGCGATGCCGGCCATGACCCGGCTGATGTCCGGCCGCGGCGTCACGGAGAGGACGCGGGCGGCGAGGACGGCATGACAGGCGAGCGCCGGCGCAAAGGCGTTGGCGGCCGGGTCGGGCAGGATCGCCCGGTAGCCCCGTGCCGCCTCCGCCGCCAGCGCCAGGTAGGCGTTCTGAGTCTGGTCATTGGTCACCAGCGCGTCGAAGGCGTCTTCCAGGAGCTTCAGCCGGGAAAAGCCGGCGGCGGCGATGATGGCGGCGATATCGACGCCGCGCTGGCGGCAGAAGCCATCCAACTCGTCCAGCGTCGCTCGGAGCGCGGCCACCGCCTGCTCCTTGGCTTGCACCGGCAGGTCGCCCGGCTCGGCGGCGCCGTCGTGCGAGCCGTAGATGGCCAGGGCCGATTGCAGGTCGCGGAAGATGCCGACGTAGTCGACGATCAGGCCGTTCGTCTTGCCTTCAAAGACGCGGTTGGCGCGGGCGATCGTCTGCATGAGCGTGTGATTGCGCATAGGCTTGTCGAGATAGACCGTGGCAAGGCTGGGCACGTCGAAGCCGGTGATCCACATGGCGCAGACGAAGACCAGGCGTAGCGGGTTGGCCGGGTCCTTGAACTTCGCTGCCAGGTCTTCCGTGAGCATCCGGCGGCGGTGTGGCGCGATATCCAGACCTTCCGCTCGAAAGTCCTCCACCTCGTTCTGTGCCTCGGACACCACGACGGCCATGTCGGTCGTCTCCATAAACTGGATCGTCGCCTGCAGCGCCTCCGCCGGGGAAACCGCCCGCGCCGCGGCCGCGCGCAGCGTGGCCAGCTTCTCGCCCCAGAGGCGGCGCACCTTGTCGTACATCCGCACGGCGGTGGCCTTGTCGATCGACACTGCCAGCCCCTTGCCAAACTGGCCGCGCCGGCTGAAGTGCTCCACCAGATCGGCGGCGATGCGCTCCAGGCGGCTGTCGCGGGTGATGAGGTGGTATTCGCGCCCGAACTCCCGCTCCAGGCGGCGCTGCTGGCTGTCGTCCAGCCCTTCCTCCTCGATCAGCGCTTCCAGTTCGGCATTGAGGTCGTTGCGGGTGAGCTGGAGCTCCGGGACGTGGTTCTCGTAGTAGAGGGGGACCGTGGCGCCGTCGGCCACCGACTGGGCAAAGTTGTAGACGCTGACGTAGTCGCCGAAGACGCGGCGCGTCGGCTCTTCATTGGCCAGCAGCGGCGTGCCGGTGAAGGCGATGAAGGCGGCATTGGGCAGGGCGTTGCGCATGTTCAGCGCCAGCGTCTCGTACTGGCTGCGGTGCGCCTCGTCGGTGATGACGATGATGTCGGAGCGATCAGACAGCGGCGGGTACGCCACGCCGGGCGGCGCGTGGAACTTCTGGATCAGCGTGAAGACCGTGCGGTGCGATTCGCGCAACAGTTGTTGCAGGTGCGCGCCGCTCGTAGCCTGCACCTGCCGCTCCGTCACCGCGCCGACCTCGGCGAAGGTTTTATAGATCTGGTCGTCCAGTTCCAGGCGGTCCGTGACGATCAGGAAGGTCCAGGCCCCCGGCAGGCGGCGCAGCGTCTTCTGGACGAAGAAGACCATCGAAAGGCTCTTGCCGCTGCCCTGGGTGTGCCAGAAGACGCCGAGCCGTCCCTGCTGCTCCGGCAACGTCTCCAGCGCCCGGACTGCATTGTTGACGCCGAGGTACTGATGGTTCTTCGCCAGCAGCTTGACCAGCGCCCCCTGGCCCTCGCGGAAGAGCGTGAAGTTCTCGACAAGGTCCAGCAAGCGCGCCTTGTCGCAGGTCCCCCGAATGATCGTCTCCAGCGACACGGCGGCCGCTTCGTCCTCGCCGCTGACCCGCTTCCACTCCGCGAAGTGCTCCCAGGCTGCCGTCAGCGTGCCGACGCGGCTCTCGGCGCCGTTGCTGAGGATGATGAAGGCGTTGTAGGGGAAGAGCTGCGGGATGATCGCCTTGTAGTCACGCAAGCTGTCGGTATAGGCGTCTTCCAGCCGCCGGTGGACGGCCTTCAACTCGACGAGCACCAGCGGCAGGCCGTTGACAAAGCCGACCAGATCGGCCCGCCGCCGGTACATGTCGCCCGCCACCCAGAACTGCGACGCCAGGAAGAAGTCGTTGCGTTCCGGCTGCTGCCAGTCGATCACGCGCACCGTCTGCAGCGCCTCCTCCCCGTTGTCGTCGCGATAGCTGACCGGCACACCGTCCTTGAGCAGCCCGTAGACCTCCCGGTTCGCCTGCGCCGGACTGAGCGCGCTCCACTCCTGCGCCAGCGTCTCGACAGCCAGTTCGATCACCCGTTCGGCCACACCCGGATTGAGTACCTGCAAAGCCCAGCGCAACCGAGGCCGCAGGACAACATCGTGCGCCGTCTCCCGCCCCAGCGTGCCGTTCGCGCCGAAGCGCTCGTGGAAGCAGTTGGCAGTCTGCCAGCCAAGTTGGGCGAACAGGGCAATGGCGGGCTGCTCGATTAGGGAGTCTTCGGAGTAGTCAGCAGGCATGGGGAGATGGTAACGTGCGGGAACGGACATGGCTATGCATCACCGAAAAAGTCTATGGATCACCCGTTTGGTCGTTGACGCCCACGGGATGCGTGATCATGGCGCTCTCCCGGCGAGTGCATGGGCTTGCCGCCCATAGTCTATGAGGTATCCCTCACTGAGGTAGCCGTATCCCTGGTCGCCCCAACGAGGGCCCCACGAGTTCTTGACGATGACTGAGGGGGAGTGTGTCCCTCGGGCGGATACGACGCCTACGGCGAGGACGGCATGCCCTCCGACGACAGCCGCTTGCGGCGCTGCCTCGATCCAGCCATTTATCGCTGTGAACCAAGCCGCGGGAACAAAGTCCACCGTGAGCATGACCGCATCGCCCATGGCGAGCGCCTGCCCAATCGTTGCGATGCGGGCGTTAGCTAGCGGACGCCAGCGGCCTGGGTGTCGTCGCTTACTGCGATCCAGTGCGTCAAGAGGAGGCCCTTCGGTATACCTCGGCACTCCATAAGGCCAGCATTCCGAAAGAGCCTGCCCTTCGGCGGCGATGCCTGCCAGTGCGGCTACCACCGTGGTTGCCTCGCCTGTCAAGCCATCCCGTGCCTTTGCGCACCACAACGCGAACTCCTCAGAGAGGTCGGGTTTGTCCCCCGCCATCCACTCATGGGCGCCGGTTACGGCGAACGCGACACAGGTCGGACGATCGCCCTGCTGTCGAACATCTGTCTGAGCGTCACGGAAGTCTACGGGAGCCTGTACCTGCCCGATCATCCTTTAAGCCGCCGTCAGCGCAAGCGCTTGCTCGTTCACGCCCAGCCGCTGCGCTTCTATCGCGAGGCGCACCGAATAGGTGGCGCTTATCGCCCCCGGATCCCACGGCTGACCTTTGACGAACTTCAACGCTCCAGTTTCGTCAACTGACTCGCGACTGATCTGCACTGCAAATACCCGTTCCACCGTCTCGGCAACGATCTCTCCTTGGCGAGCCGCCCGACCGGCGTTGCTCCAGAGATTATCCCGTGCTCGTTCATACGACTCATGCACAACGGCACAGCCAGACATCGTATTCTCGACGCGCCAGGTGAAGCCGGATGATGGGATCTCCGGTAGTGCCAAAATGAGCCGATCCCCGGGATGAATGAGGAAGCCCTGGCCATGATCTCGCTCAGCTAACGCCCAGACGTCACCGTATACATCATCCAGAGGTACGCCGCGGGCCAACTGTACCTTAATATCGCGTGGCCTAACGCGGAGCCACTGCTCTACCAAAACACTATGCGCAAGCCGAAGATTGGCCAGGTGCCGAGCTGTTGCTTCAAAACTTGTGCCCAGTCTCAGCGATAAGGTATAGACCTGGGCCGCTGTGGTTGGCCGCTCGATTCCGAGATTTGCCAGGCTCTTCAGAACGAGCGCGCGTGGCATGAGAAACCAAGCGGCAAATGATTCCGCCACCTTTTCGATGTCAGGAAGATTCTTGCCACCCCACCGGAGAAGTGAGTCAATCTCAGGATCCACGCTTGTGCCATGCTTGAGCACATGATGGCCCAACTCATGGGCGGCTGTGTAGCGTTGGCGCGAAGGCGGATGGTTGGCATTAACGACGACGCCAGGCTGAGCCCCAGGTTCTGCAAAGTAGGCTCCAGAGAGGCGCGGAAACGGCTCGAATCCTAATACCAGACCGGCGCTTTCGATCACTGAGAAGATATCGATACGCTGCGTCGTATCAACCTTGTAATCGCTGTGGGCATACGACGCAGCCACCATGGCTATTCGATGGGCATCGGGCCAGTCCATTGTTACCCCTGTCCTTCCCGCTTCGATCTACCGTAGTTGCGCAGAAACGTGGCGAAACGCAGTACTTCATGCTTGTCTTCTTCAGTCAAATCGGAGGCAGCTCTGGCAAGTGCATGGATCGTCGCATCGTCACTGGGAGACCCGGCGGCTGTTTCACCGAGGAAGTATGATACGGGGAACCGATAAAGCCGCGAGAACTTCGCGAGCTCCAGGCTGTCCACTTTCCGCATCCCGCGCTCAATGTCAGATATTGCAGAACGGAGAATGCCCGTCTGTTCAGATACGAACTGCTGCGAAAGGTTAAGATACGCACGAGTCTCGCGGAGACGCGCGGCGAGGCTTGTCTGGGCGCTGGCCGACTCGTCATTGGCATTGTCGTTCATGTCGTAGTCCTCCCTGCTGACGCCGCCCTGGTGGCGACAGTACACACACGGTGTGCGAGGTCCCGTGCCGAGCGCAGGGCCTTCGCGGTAACGAGATCTGTTGGCAGCCGTACGTGCAGCCGGTCTTCGAGGGCCGGCAGGATCTCGACACTGTCAAGCGAGTCCATTGGCAGTCCCGGCCCAGCCGCGAGCATTTCGGCCAAGAGCACGTCGGGCTCCTTTCCCTTCAACTCAGCAATAAGCTCTATGATTGTCTGTTCGACATCTTCCTGCCGCATCTCCGCCGCTTCCCGACTGTCGGCTTTACCGACCGTCTGTCGGCTTTACCGACAGTGTAGCATGCGTCGGCCTGGAAGACAAGACTGTCGGAAATGCCGACACGACGTCGAAGCCTCCGCGACAGCCTTACGCTCGTGAGAATTCGGCCCTACTCTGTGTGAGCGCGCGATGCGACCGCAGAGAGCAGCGGGCGGTGGCGGCGGGCGCCTGGCCTAATGTTTCATGGCGATCCAGCCCTAACCTGGCCTAATGCTGGTGGCGAATGACACCTGTCATTCGCCACGAGGATTAGGCCAGGTCGCCACGAAGGATTAGGCCACCTGACGGTCCCAATATGATACCGACGTTTCTTCCCTTCTCGTGAGCGGGCGTGGTCCGTGGCGGACCTGCGGCGATCAAGGCCGTGCGGTCGGCAGCGCGCTGTAAAAGAGCGAGATCCAGAGGTAGTTGGCGTTATCTACCCGCGGCATGCCGAAGGGGAAGCGCCGGTCGTCCTTCAGCCGCTCCTTGTCCACGCGGTCCACGTTGAAGGGCGGATTGGCCATCACGAAATCGAAGCGGCCTACGCAGTCCTGCGCGTCTTCGTAGTAGGTGTTGGCCTGGCGGATGTCGCCGGAGAGGCCGTGTACTGCCAGGTTCATGCGGCAGAGGCGCACCGTCTCGGCGGCGCGCTCCTGCCCATAGATGGAGATCTCGGCGTTGGGCTGGCGACGGTGGCGCGTCACGAAGTCGGCGCTCTGCACGAACATGCCGCCGGAGCCGCAGGCCGGATCGAAGATGCGCCCGTGGTACGGCTCGATCACGTCCACGATCAGCTTGACGATCGCGGTCGGCGTGAAGAACTCGCCGCCCTTCTGGCCCTCCGTCATGGCGAACTTCCCCAGGAAGTACTCGTAGATCTGGCCGAAGGCGTCGCCTTCGCCGTCCACGGGGACGTCGTTGAAGATGCGCAGCAGGGCGACGAGCGTGCTGTTGTCCAGCCGGTTGTAGGTCTTGGGCAGCACGTCGCGCAGCTCCGGGTTCTCCGCTTCGATGGCGCGCATGGCGTCGTTGATCGCCTGGCCGACGTTGGCGCTCTCCGGCAGCGCCAGCAGCCGGACGTAGCGGGCATCCTCCGGCAAGTAGAGCACGTTTGCCGCCTGGTAGTCGTCCTTCGTCAACGTGCGCCGGCTGGGTCGCCCCGCCACCGGCGCGAACTGCCGCTTCAGGTCGGCGTCGGCTGCCGCGAACTTCTGGTCGGCAAAGCGCAGGAAGATCAACCCGAGCACCGGGGCCGAATACTCGGAAGCGCACAGCCGGGAGTTGGCGCGCAACTCGTCGGCGGACGCCCACAGGCGCTTCTCGATATCGGTGACGTTGGCGGGCATTGGGCGTGAACGACCTTCCAGCAACAGGGCGGCAATCCGCTGGGGCATGATACTGTGGCGCGGGGAAATATCGGCGGAGTTGAGGCAAGCCTCAGACATGAGCGCGCCCATAGGGAAAGAAAACCCGTCGTCTAGACCGGCACGAGCCCGAGGCTGACCTGCAACGCGCGATCTACCATCTCCATCGTGTCGGGACGTATCGCGCCGAGCCGGCGAACCAGGCGTTGTCGGTCGATAGAACGGAGTAGATATCACCCCGACGCGAATAGGTTAAGCCTTCGGCGTCGGGCACGCTTCCTCTTCCAGCGAAACTCACTCTTCAGCGAGACCCCGGTCGCGCTCTGCGCGCGCAACAGCGCCTTCTTGGAGAAGACGGCGGAGATCCTCCCCCTGTCTCAGGGGCGCGCTTTGGCGGATCGCGGTGTCAATGAACCGATCCCGCTCGCCTGCTGGTAAGGATTCGATCAACGCCACCGTGTCATCGTCCAAAGTGACGTTGACTTGTCGACTCACGGCGAAACCTCCCTGCGCTATCGGCCCCAGTATACATCGGAAATCCGCACTGATCCTCGCTGTGTTGCTCCGGCGCTCATCGGTCAGAGGAGGTTCTTCCCAGCCATCCAAGCCATCCATAGGTGCGGTGTTCGTACGCGCGCTCGTGTCGATCGCCGCACCTGCGAGGTCAACGACTGCCGTTCCTCGTCAACTGATGTTCATGTGGCTAATATGCATGTGACGCCGAGGTGCGTCCGTAGATCTGCTCAAAGGAGGACGTGACCATGGCCATCGATCAGACCGTGCTGCTTCCCTTCCGGCACCAGTCGCTCGGTCGTGCCGGCGAGGGGTATCGCACCTGGCAGGCAGAAAGGACGGAGGCGCGCTGGCCGGCGCGGACCACCGCGCTGCTGCTGTGCGACGTCTTGCCGCCCGGTGCCGCGCTGCTGACGGCTGGTTGAGCGCTGCTCGCGCTGCTGCTCACGGCACGGGAGGTCGACGCTGTGGCGCCGATCACCGAGGTGCTCGTGGCAGTAGCGCTGGAGGCAACTGTCGCGCTGCTGGCGGAGGCCGTCGCCGGGGCGGTGCTGCTGGTGGCGCTGACCGTTGCGCCGGCGCCGCAGGCGGCCAGCAGCGCGGCGGAGGCCAGACCCGCAGTGCTGGCGGCACAGAGGCGCAGGAAGTGCCGCCGATGGAGTGTGGTGGGAGTAGGAACGTCACGGGAGAACTGGGGCATGGTTCCTCCTTGAACGAAAGTCCGAGACGAGCGACGTTGGCCGGAGTACTTCTTAACCGCGTGTTCAGTATAGGTACGGAGGAGGACGTGTCAAGTTGCTCCGATGATGTTACGGTACCCCTGCTCGTCCCTCTGGAGCGCGGACACACCAGGCTCTCCCACGGCGGGTGCCGGTGCTTTCGCGCGATGGGTAGCCCGTTTGGCCTACGTTCCTTTACAGGCGGAACGCATGGGGTATCATATGGAAACAAAGGATTCACAGATTCAGAGAAAGGTCCGTCAATGCGCCGGTTCCTCGCCCGCCTCGCCGGTCTTGCCGTGGTGGCTGCCTTCGTCGGCGCCGTGCCGGCAGGAGCAGCACCCCTGTCCGCCAATGCCGTGCGGGTTTGTCCGCACGTCGCTCAGCCCGGCATCGCCGCCTGTGACGCCATCTTGCGCACGGACATCCACGAGAACAAGCCCCCCGGCGGTGGCGGCACGCCATCCGGTTACGGACCAGCCGACCTCCAATCCGCATATAGCCTGCCCGCAGGGACGGTAGGCAGCGGCCAGGTCGTGGCCATCGTCGACGCCTACGACGACCCCAACGCTGCCAACGACTTGGGCGTCTACCGTGCGCAGTTCGGCCTGCCTGCCTGCACCACCGCGACCGGCTGCTTCCGCAAGGTGAACCAGAGTGGGGGAACGGCCTACCCGCCGAAGAGCGGCAGTTGGTCTCAGGAAATCTCGCTTGACCTCGATATGGTTAGCGCCGCTTGTCCCAACTGCCACATCCTGCTCGTCGAGGCGAACAGCGCCACCTTCAGCGACCTCGCCGCCGCTGTGGACGAAGCAGCCGCCCTGGGTGCGAACGCCATCAGCAACAGCTACGGGGGCAGCGAATACGCCGGTGAGGTCAGTGATCAGTCGCACTACGATCATCCCGGCATCGCCATCACCGTGAGTTCCGGCGATGGCGGCTACGGCGTCGAGTTTCCCGCCGCCTCCCAGTATGTGACCGCCGTCGGTGGCACGACCCTGACCCGGTCGAGCACCACGCGGGGCTGGAGCGAGACGGTCTGGAGCGGCGCCGGCAGCGGCTGCAGCGCCTACATCCCCAAGCCCACCTGGCAGACCGATAGCGGCTGTGCCAACCGCACCGTCACCGATGTCGCGGCCGACGCCGACCCCTACACCGGCGTGGCAGTGTACGACAGTTTCCGTTACCAGGGCTATGGCGGCTGGCTCGTCTTCGGCGGCACAAGCGTCGCCTCACCCATCATCGCCAGCGTCTACGCCCTGGCCGGCAACGCCGCGTCGATCACCGACAACGCCTACCCCTACGCCAATACCAGCAGCCTCTTCGATGTGACGTCAGGGAGCAACGGGAGCTGTGGCAGCTACCTCTGCACGGGCGAACCCGGCTACGATGGACCGACCGGGAATGGTACACCGGACGGCTCCGGCGGCTTCTAGACCCGGCCGGAGCGTCATGCGCCGGCCGGCAGCGCTGAGCAGGAACGACGGCGCTCTGCACGAACATGCCGCTTCAGCTCGGTGTCGGCTGCCGCGAACTTCTCGTCGGCAAAGCGCAGGAAGATCAGACCGAGCACCGGGGCCGAATACTCAGACGCTCGCAGCCGGGAGTTGGCACGCAACTCGTCAGCATGGACGCAGCGGACGCATTCGTCGCGCTCTACGCGCCGTCCACGGCAAAGAAGCTATCGTCCACCTCCACCCCCAGCCCCGGCAAGTCGGGCAAGCGCAGGCAGCCATCATCGTCAATGATCAGCGGCGCCCGGATCGGAGCCTGCAACGTCGCGGGGACGAGCACCGGCGGGTCGTGCGGGTATTCCACCATTGGGCAGTTCGCGGCGGTCGCCATGGCATGCATGGTCGCCGGGATCGCCAGCGGGGAGTTGCCGCCGCCGATGACGTGGGGGATGATCTCCCGCCCGAAGCAGTCGGCCCAGGCCGCCGCCACCCGCAGGCCGGCAATGCCGTAGTTCCCGCCGAGGATGACGTCCGGCTGGATCACGTCGTAGGCGCCGCGCGCCAGGTGCTCGCGGAAGTCGTAGACCGTGGGCGTGTGCTCCCCGCCGGCGATGCGCATATCCACCGCCGCGGCGATCATCGCCAGCCCTTCCACGTCGGGGCGCGGCAGCGGCTCCTCCAGGTAGTAGACGCCAAGTTCATCCAGGCGGCGGGCCATCCGCAGCGCTGTCGCCCGCGACCAGAAGGCGTAGCCCGGCGCCGCGTTGTTCTGGTTGGCGTCCGTCAGCACCTGCACCCGGTCGCCGACCGCCGCGCACACCGCCTCGACCACCGCCAGGTCATCTTGCGGATCGGGACGATGCAGCCGGATCTTGACGGCGCGGAACCCCGCCTCCGCCAGCGCCAGGACGTGGTCGACGTGCTGCTCCTTGGTCAGCAGGCGGCTCGTCGCGGCGTAGACGGGTAATCGGTCTCGGCCGCCGCCGAGTAGGCGGTAGATCGGCATGTTCGCGGCCTTGCCGAGGATGTCCCAGAGGGCAATTTCCAGGCCCGCGACGTTCCGGCCGGCGTTGCCGGCGCGCCGCCCGCCCATGTGCAACTCCCAGAAGGCGTTGACCTGGCCGGCGTCCACGCCGAGCGCCAGCGCTTGATCGCCGCCGGTGTCCGGGCCGTAGCCGGTGATTCCGTCGGCGGTGCGCAGGCGATAGCAAGAGTAGGAGAGCGCCGTCACCGGCCTCGCCAGCGGCCCATTCCAGGCCGCCTGCCAGGGCAACGCCAGCGCCACGGGGTCCCGGCTCCGCAGCCGCTCCGCGTGCGTGATCTTGAGTCCGGTCGTGGCCATGCCTCATCCTCCTTTGCCGATGCTCCCCTGCCGCCGAAGGCGTATCATACACCGGGTTGTCGCCACGGAGCGCCTGGCGGGCGGGTGAAGGGCACGGCGCCTCCACGCTGCGCCGCGCCCCAAACGGCGCTGCGAGCAGACCAGCGCCGCTGACAGGTTGTTTTTTGTCAGCCATTGTCATATACTGCGGCGTTCGCTTCCTGCACCGCTGGGCGATCAGATGCGCTGTGCTATTATCGCCACATGCTCACTGACTGAGCGCCGGAAAGAATTGCCAATGCCTGCTGCTGTTGCCTTTACCGTCTTTACCAAGCCCTGGAAGGAGTCGCTGGAGGCGCTGGGTGAGCGGGTCAGCCGGCTCGGTTTCGCCGGCATTGAGCTGCCAGTGCGGCCCGGCTATCCCGTCGAACCGGCCAACGTGACGCAGGAGCTGCCACGCGCGGCGAAGGTATTGGCCGGCTACGGGGTGCGGATTTCCAGCGTGGCCGGACCCACCGACGAAGCGACGATCGCTGCCTGCGGCGAAGCCGGCATCCCGATTATCCGCGTCTGTCCTGGCATTCCCCGTGATCGCGGCTACCTGGAGCAGGAGGCGAGGCACCGGCAGGAATACGAGCAACTGGTACCGCTGCTGGATCGGCATGGCGTCGCCATCGGCATTCAGAACCATATCGGCCGGTCGGTGCCCAATGCCCTCGGCATCCGGCATCTGATCGAAGGCTTCGATCCCAGGCACGTCTGCGCCGTCTGGGACCCGGCGCACTGCGCGCTCAACGGCGAACTGCCGGAACTGGCCATCGACATCGTCTGGTCGCATCTGCGGCTGGTCAACCTCAAGAATGGCCTCTGGCAACGCGCCAACGGGCCGGAAGCAGAGGTCGCTCGCTACCAGAGCTACTGGACCAGCGGCCGTCAGGGCCTCTGCCCCTGGCCGGACGTGGTGGCACAGTTGCAGCAACGCGGCTATCAGGGCGATGTCTGCCTGACGGCGGAGTACAGCGACCACGATGCTGTCGACCGGCTGATCGCGGAAGATCTGGCCTTCGCCCGGTCACTATTCGGCGTGTAGCGCAACGAAAGAATGGGGACAGCAATGAGCGAGACACCGAAGTCGACGGTTCGTGTGGCCGTGATCGGCGCGGGTTCGATGGCGAACAGCGTCCACTATCCTTCGCTGGCGTCGTTCGACGACGTGGAGATCGCCGGCATTTGCGATCTGGACACCAGCCGACTCAACGCGACGGGCGACAAATACGGTATCCAGAAACGCTACGCCAACTATCGCCAGATGGTGGAAGAGGTGGCGCCGGACGGCATCTACGTCATCGGCCAGCCGCACTATATGTACGATATCTGGGTGTGGTGCTTGCAGCAGGGCTTGAACCTCTACATCGAGAAGCCGATGGGCCTCAACTGGCACCAGGCCCAGATGCTGGCCAACCTGGCGGAGCAGAAGCAGCTCATCACGCAGGTCAGCCACCAGCGGCGGGTGTGTCCGCTCCTCGTCACCGTGCGCAACGAGTGCCTCAAGCGCGGACCGATCACCCATGCCGTCTGCGAGTTTTTCAAGCACGCGCCGCGCGCGACCTATGGTCCCCGCGACCACATGATGGACGACTGCACGCACGCCATCGACACGCTGCGCTGGATGTGCGGCGGCGAGGTCACGGCTATCGACAGCCATTGCAAGCGCATCGGCACGCCGGATATCAACTGGATCGGCGCGACCTTGCAGTTCGACAGCGGCGCTACCGGCTACGTCGTCAACAGTTGGAATAGCGGCCGGCGCATTTTCCGCGTCCAGATGCACGCCCCCGGCATCTACACGGACGCCGAGGCCGAAAACAAGGCTTACGTCTATGCCGAAGGCGACTACAAGGGTGTAGAGTATGATAGCAAGGTGGTCGCCGGCAGCGACAAGAACTTCGTCTACGGCGGCTTCCAGGCCAAGAATCGCGAGTTCATCGACTCGCTGAAGACTGGCAAGGATGTCACGAGCTCGCCCTTCCGCGATTGCCTGAAGACCATGGAAGTGGCCGAAAAGATTCTGGCGCAGGCATTGTTGCGCGGCGAGTAGCGCCGCCTTCCGGCGAGGCCCGTCGTCACGGCATGGGCACGTGACAGAGCCGCATTATCTGGCATTGGGCGGCCGGCTGGACCCGGCCCGGAGAAGGAGGAGGCACAGCATGGGACGCGTTTTCACATCTTCCCCGACCGCGCAGGGCAGCGAGCAAACGGCAGGCACGAAGGGCAGTGAAGGGCCTTCAGGGGCACAGCTTGGACCGACCCGGCGGCGCTTCCTCGCGCTGGCCGGCGCGCTGGCCGGTGGGGCGGCGGTCAGCGTGCTGGCCGCCTGTGGCGGGGCCGTCACGACCAGCGCGACGACCAGTAGTGTGGCGACGACCGCTACGGCAGCGGCCAGCGTGTCTACCGCAGCAGCGACGCCTGCGGCCGCCACAAGCGCGGCTGCCAGCACTGCTGTCACGACCAGCAGCGCGCCAGCCGTCACGACGACAGCCGCGAGCAGCAGTGCGGCTACTGCGGCGCCGGCAGCGGCCGCGCCGGCAGCCGCCACGATCAACCTCAGCTTCTGGGCCAATGGTGGGAGCGGCGACCCGAGCTACGCCGCCTGGGTGCAGCGCATCGCCGACTTCAACAAGGCGAACCCGAAGGTCAATGCGGTGATGGAAGCGCCGGCCGGCCTGGACGCCAAGCTGGTGACTGCCGTGGCCGGCGGCACGCCCCCCAGTACGGCCGTGCAGGACCGCTACACCATCGCCGCCGGCTCGGCCAAGGGCCTGATGCAGGACATTTCCGCCATGGCCAACCAGGCCGGCATCAAGGGAACCGACCAGCAACCCTGGTGCTGGCAGGAAGTCGCCATTAAGGGCAAGCTTTATGGCCTCCCCTATTCCACCGACGCGCGCATGATCTACATGAACGTGTCCCACCTGCAGCAGGCAGGTGTCGACACCACCGCGCCGAAGACGCTGGAGGACTTTGCCGTGGTCGGCCAGAAGCTCACCCAGAAGCAGGGCGGCGCGTTGCAGCGCCTTGGCTTCATTCCCTGGAACGACAACTGGGCGCCCTGGGGCTGGGGCTGGCTGTTCGGCGGCGACTTCTACGACGCCGCCAACAACAAGCCGACCCTGAATGACCCCAAAGTCGCGGTCGGGTTCGACTGGGCCGGCACGGTCGCCAGTCAGCTCGGCTACCAGGCGGTGCAGGATTTCATCACCGCGCACAAGGGAAACCTCTTCACAACTCAAGTGCAGAGCAGCTACATCACGTCAACCAGCTTCTTGATCACCGTAATGGGCGCCGGCTCCAGCCTCTCCTGGACCGCCTGGGCGCCGCCGCCACCGCAAGGCGTGGCCCAGACGAGCACGTGGTCCGGCGGCTTCTGCGACGTGCTGCCGGCCGGCGCCAAGAACCCGGATCAGTCGTTCGCCCTGATGAACTACCTCACCGACGTCACGATGCAGACCATTCAGAACAAATCGGGTCGCCTGCCGACGATCATCGCAGCGGCGGCGGACCCCTACTGGAGTACCGTCGATCCACGCGTCAAAGCCTTCATCAACATGCTGCCTTATTCGCACAGCCGGCCGGTGACGCCCCAGGTCAACATTATCAACACCCAGTTGAACGTGGCGTTGACCGCCGTCCTCAGCGGCAAGCAGACCGCTACGCAAGCGCTGAAGACTGCCAACGACTTCGTGATTACGGCGATCCAACAGAATCTGGTGTGACGGGGGACAGGGCCGTATAGATGATCCCGAACAGGGCCGCGACTTACAGGAAGCCTATCTAAGTTGGTGCATCCGGCAAGTTCGACGTACATTGGCGCCAAGGTTCCCGGCGACTGAAGTCGCGGGCTACCCTGGCCAAGCCCACCTTCGCGGGCTGCGACGAGACGCCGGGGATGAAAGTCCAGTCCGCGCAGGCGGACTTCGCCTGCTGTAACCCGCGACTTCAGTCGCCGGGCGTGCGGAGCGAACTGACCGGGACTTGTCGGATGCACCACTAAACCAAATTGGGCGCGCCGCGTCGCTACACGCTGGCCAGCGACAGCATGGCGCGCTGGCGCTGCACGATCGACGGCAATACCTCGCAAACCCGTTCTACGTCGGCCGCGCTGTTGCTGCGACCGAGCGTCAGCCGCAACGACCCGATGGCCAGCGGCGCCGGCAAGCCAAGGGCGATGAGCACGTGCGAAGGGTCGAGCGAGGCGGAGGTGCAGGCGGAGCCGGTGGAGGCGGCAATGCCCTGCACGTCGAGCGCCATGAGAATGGCCTCGCCCTCGACGCCGGCAAAGACAAAGCTGGCATTGTTCGACAGGCGTAGGGTCGGGTGGCCGGTGAGTTGACAGTCGGGGATGCGCACCAGCAGCTCCCGGATGAGCCGATCCCGCAACGAAGTCAGGCGCGCTGCTTCGCCCTCGCGCTCCGCGTCCGCCCGGGTCAACGCGGTCGCCAAGCCGACAATGCCGGCCACGTTCTCGGTTCCTGCTCGGCGCTTGGCCTCTTGCGAGCCTCCCTGCTGCTGCGGGCCCCAGGCGCTGCCGGAACGCACGTAGAGCACGCCGGTACCTTTCGGCCCATAGAACTTGTGTCCGGACAGCGAAAGCAGGTCGACGCCCACCGCCTGGACGTCCAGCGGCAACGCCCCCGCCGCCTGTACCGCGTCGGTATGCACGAGCACGCCCTGCCGGTGGGCGAGCGCGGCGATCTCAGCAATAGGCTGAATCGTGCCGATCTCATTGTTGGCCAGCATAATGGTAACCAGCGCAGTATCCGGTCGAATCGCCGCCGCCACAGCTCCCGGCTGAACCCGGCCATGGCGGTCGACGGGCACGAAGGTCGTCTCTACACCAAGCCCGGCCAGCGATTGGCAGGTATGCATTACTGCCTCGTGTTCGATGGCGGAGGTGACGATATGGCGACCGCGTGCCCCTCGGGCAAAGACTGCCCCTCTAATCGCCGCGTTGTCGCCCTCTGACCCACCGCTGGTGAAGACGATATCGGCCGGAGGGCAATGCAAAACCGCCGCCACCTGCTCCCGCGCCCGGTCCAATGCCCGCCGCGCCTCGCGTCCCAGCCGATAGACGCTGGAAGCGTTACCAAAGCGCTCGGTGAAGTACGGAAGCATCACCTCCAGCACCGCCGGATCAAGCGGCGTAGTGGCGGCATGGTCGAGGTAGATGGGCGGGTGTGTGAGCATGAGGAGAGTGTACCAGCGTTCGCGGGGGCGCCGGCCCCTTACCCCTGCTCCAGCGCTGCCGCTCCGCCCACGATCTCCGCCAGCTCGCGGGTGATGCCGGCCTGGCGGGCCTTGTTCATGCTGAGGGTGTACTCGGCCGCCAGCTCCTCGGCGTTGTCGCTGGCGTTCTGCATCGCCACCATGCGAGCGCTCTGCTCGCTAGCCTTCGATTCCAGCAACGCCTGGTAGATCTGCATCTCCACGTAACGCGGCAACAAGGCTTGCAGCACTTCGCCCGGTTCCGGTTCGAACTCGTAGAGGGCGCGCGGGCGCGTCTCAGCCTGCGTTTCCTCGGTCGGCGCCACCGGCAGCAGTTGGATGATCGTCGGCTCCTGGCGCAAGGTACTGATCAGGCGGGTGTAGGTCAGGTACACGGCATCAGTGCGACCAGAGCGGAACTCGTCGATGGCTGCCCGCGCCACGGTGGCTGCGTCGGCCGGGCTGGGGGCGTCACCAATGCCGGAATAGTCCGCCACCAATTTGCGACCGCTACGCAACACGAAGTCGCGCCCGCGCCGGCCCGTAGCAATAACGCTCACCGGCTGCGTCTGCTCGACCATGAAGCGCGCCAGCAGGCGGTTGACGTTACCGGGTAGGGCGCCGCAAAGGCCCCGATCCGGCGTGACATGTACTACAACAATATTGGCGACCGGGCGCTGCTCCTGCAAGGCATCTCGCTCGCTGCCGGTCACCTTGGGCAAGCTGCGCAGCACGTCGCGCATAGCTTCCGCATAGGGGCGGGACGCCAGCGTGCGCGCCTGCGCCACGCGCAGCCGACTGAAGGCCACGCGCTGAAAGGCGCGCGTGATCTGCTGCATATTCTTGACACTGCGAATACGCCGCCGAATGTCACGGACGCTGGCCATTGCTCCTCCTATGCAATCTTCTGGTAGTCCGTGATCGCCTGCTTGAGTTGCGCCTCAAGTTCCGGGGAGAGCGCCTTCGTGTCCCGAATCCCCTGCATGATGGCGCCGCCCTGGGCATCCATGTACTCGTGGAAGCCGGTCTCCCAGGCGGCGACTTTGTCCAGCGGCACGTCGTTCAGGTAGCCGTTGACACCAACGTAGAGGATGGCGACCTGATGGTCGACCGTCATCGGCTGGTACTGCGGCTGGCGCAGGATGTAGGTCATGTGCTGGCCTTGCTCGATGCGCGCGCGGGTGGCCGCATCCAGGTCGGAGCCGAACTGGGCGAAGGCCGCCAGGTCACGGAAAGCCGCAAGGTCGAGCCGCAAGGTGCCGGCGACGCTGCGCATGGCGCGAATCTGGGCCTTGCCGCCGACGCGGGACACCGATAGACCGACGTTGACCGCCGGGCGCTGGCCCTGATAGAAGAGGTCGGCTTCCAGGTAAATCTGGCCGTCGGTGATGGAGATG
>DHIZ01000366.1:0-171 GCA_002404055.1 Chloroflexi bacterium UBA4733 | reverse complement strand
GACGTTGGTGGGGATGTAGGCCGAGACGTCGCCCAACTGCGTCTCGATGATCGGCAACGCCGTCAGGGTGCCGCCGCCGGACTCCTCGCTCATGCAGGCGGCGCGCTCCAGCAGGCGGGAGTGCAGGTAGAAGACATCGCCGGGGAAGGCCTCGCGGCCCGGTGGGCGGCG
>DHIZ01000369.1:2374-6805 GCA_002404055.1 Chloroflexi bacterium UBA4733 | reverse complement strand
CGTGCATATCACCAGGAGGAGCAGCTGCCGCTTCTTCGCGGCCCAATCTCGGTACAGCGCACCAACGGCAATCGACAGGATCAGCATGACCAGGACGAGCACACCGGGCCACTTCGCCAGCACGGGCGCTTGCCATTCGGCCACGTAGTCGCGATTGAAGGACAGGCCGGCGGCCGTCAGGGTGAAGCGCAGCAGGCCGATGCCTCGGGGGTTGATCACCGAGATGGCCAGCAGGGACGCAAGCAGCGCGGCCCACAGCTTCAGCGAAGCAAGCGATCGGGCGTCCCAGAACTCGGCCACGGCGTAGATGCCGCACAGGAACAAGCCCAGCACGTAGGAGCTGTGGGCATTGGCCCAGATGAGCTCGCACGGCAGCAGCGCCGCCAGCCAGCGCCAGTCCCGCGTGGTGCGATAACGCTCCAATACCAGCAGGAAGGCGGCACTGAACAGCGGGCCCACCATCGCCGGTCGAGCCTCACTGTAGGGCACCAGCAGCAGCAGCGCGCCAGCGGCCCCAATCACCGAAAACCGCTGCGGCACGCCGCGCGCGCGCAACACCAGGTAGACCAACGCTATCGCGGCCGGGGCGACCACGCTCTTCACGGCCACCAGCCCGGCCGTTCCCGCCAAGCGAGCAACGGTTGCCAGCAGCACCTGCCACAGCCATTCCTGGTCGACCCAGTTGGCGCCGGCCTTGGTGAACGAAAAGACGTCCGCCACCGGTACGGCGTGCGTCGCCAGGATTAATTGCCCGGTGCGCAGGTGCCAGCCCAGGTCCGGGTCAATTGACGGACGCATCAGGCCCAGGGCGAACCCCAGACACAGGAACACGGCGAAGAAGCCCGCTGGCCAGCGCCGATCCCGCAGCGCGCGGGTAGGTCCCCAGCCGTTGACGGAGGCGCCCGATCCATCCTGCAGACCGGCCCGTAGAGCGGCAGCCAAACTGTGCCTCAGCTCGGCGTCTGGGCCGGGCTCACCTGCTGCGAATCCACGTAGCCGTAGTTTTTCGTCTGCGGATCGAGCACCAGCATCCGGCCGCCAATCTGGGGGCCGACCACCTGCAGCAGCGTCGATTTCTGCCGAGCTCCAAACTGCTGCCCGCTTTCGCCAAAGCTCGACCAGATGGGGGTCTGGTCCGCGTTGACGCTGACGAAGTTGAAGGGCCGGGTGACGACGCCCAGGATCGACGGCAGGGACTGGGTCAGCACCGTCACGATGCCCGTGCTGCCGTCCTCACGGGTCACGGATGGCGGGAAATAGACCCACGTCCCGGACGGAAGGCCCAGCGGATTCGCAATATACGCGGTCAGGTTGTCGATGACATAGCCGGCCGTCAGCAATGACGACTGTCCGCCGGCAATGGCCAGGTCATCGGTGCTGTACCGGAGCATGACCGTCACCGGAACGGGTGACGTCGTGACCGGATTGCCGTCCGCATCTCTGAGCACGAACCGAATGATCGTCCCCTTGTTGCTCACCTGCCAGGGGCCGCTCGGAGCCGGAACCCCGGTCGGAGAAGACTCGATCGTCAGTGACAAGGGGCCATCCCAGCCGGCGAAGGCGTTGGCTGGAAAATACACCCCGAGGTTGCCGGCCACCACCGTGCAGTCGGCGGCCGCTGGGATCGCCGCGGTCACTGCGGCTGGATTGCCCCCGCTGAGCAGGCTGGCAGACAGCGGGCGCGAAGCCAGCACTGCGGACCGAGAGGACCCGTCCGCTGAGGAGTCGGTGCACGGCTTGGCCACCGGCGAGCCATCGTTCACCGGAGGCGGTGAAGCCGGCCGATGAACGAACAAGAAGCCGGCGACAAAGACGACCGCCGCGACGATCAGCACGATGCCCACCACGCGGCCAAGGGCGGCCCGCCACGCCCCGGGGACCGACGCAGCGCCGCGCGGCGGAAGCGTCAGCCACGGGCAGCTGTGGTGCTCTCGTGTCAGACAGAACTCACGCTGGTGCCGGACGTCGACTTCCTCCTGCTGATTCCACAGATAGCAGCGCTGCTCGGTCGAAGGAAAGTCGCGGTGGGCCGTGTTGTCGGTCGCCAGCCCCAAATGGCGGCACGCGTCCCGCCGGTTGAAGACGGGCACCTGTGGGCTTTTGGCGGGTGCCGCCGGCGGTGCGCTCATGATCCTAATCCCCCATGGCTGAAGGCCCGCCAGATGGAAATCCCCGCCTGTCCGCCGGTCACGATGAAGATCGACGGCAGGATGCAGGTGATGAGCGGAATGATCATCTTCACCGCTGCCTGGTGCGCTTTCTCTTCGGCGCGCTGGCGACGCCTGGTGCGCGCCTCGGCAGCCTGCGTGCGCATTAGTTCAGTCATGCTTACTCCCATCTGGTCGGCCTGCGCGATGGCATTCACGACGGCTATCAGGTCCTTCACGCCGGTGCGTAGGCCGAGCTCACGCATCGCTTCTCGACGCGGCTTGCCCAGCTGCATTTCACGCAGCATGCGCTGCAGCTCCTGGCTGAGCGGACCCTTGGTCTTTTCCACGACCTTGGCCAGCGCCGCGTCGAGCGCCAGGCCGGCCTCCATCGAAACCACTATCAAATCGAGTGCATCCGGCAGCGCGCGCTGGATCGCCTTCTGCCGGGCCTCTTGCCGGCGCCCCAGCCAGATACGCGGGACATACGCCCCCAGCCCCGCCAGCGCCAGTGCCAGCAGCAACTGGATTGGCTCCAAGCCAGCTCCTCGAGACAACGTCAGCGCCAGATAGCCGAGCGGCAGGGTGGCGGCGCCGGCGATCTGTATCGCCAGGAACACCTCCAGCCTGAGCGGGCTCCCGGCCGACTCCAGCAGCAGCTGGAGCTTGCCGCGGGACGTTCCGCGCAGGACCACGCCGGCCATGTTCGGAGCCCGCAGAAACGTCGGCATGAGCACCCGACGCAGGAACGACTGCGAGAGCTGGCGCTGCTGCTCCTCGGGACGCGACGTCATGTACGGGCCAAGCCGATCCCCAAGCTCGTGGTTCTCTCGGCCCAGCACCGTCAGGACCAGCAGCGCAACCGCGCCGAAGCTGACGAGAGGGGCAAGTAGCAGTTCCATCTTCAGACGTCGATCGCGATGGCGCGCCGAATGAACACGAACCCGATGGCCTCCAGCACCAACCCGATGACGAGCAGCAGCCGGCCCGCCGGATCGTTCAGCAGATTCTGGATGTAGCCATGGCCAACGAACTGCAGCACGACCATGAGCCCTAACGGCAGCAGCCCCAGGATCCAGCTCGTCAGGCGCTCTTCAGCGCTGAGCACCCGTATCTCGCCCTGGATCCGGTGCCGCTCGCGGATCGTGTTGACGATACTGCTGATGACCTCGGTCAAGTTACCCCCAACTTGCCGCTGGATAAGCGTGGCTGTCAGCACCAGCTCGAAGTCCTCGCTTGTCACGCGCTGGGTGATGCCGAGCAAGGCGTCTTCGACGGAGCCACCCGCCCGAGCTTCACCGAGCGCCTGCCGGAACTCGGGCCCCATTGGCTCCGGCATCTCCTCGGCCACAGCCTGCATGCCCTGCATGAAGGAGAAGCCGGCCCGCAGGGCGTTGGCGATGAGCACCAGCGCGTCGACCAGCTGGTCGTCGAACTTCGCGCTGCGGCTCTTTTGTTTCCAACGAACGAAGGCCACCGGCGCGGCAAAGCCGACGGCGAAACCGACGAGGCCGGGAATGATTCCGCCCGTGAAATGCCAGGCTTCGACGCCCAGGACACAGCCAGCCAAGCTGCGGCCCATCAGGTATTCTCCCACGCGCCACGGCAGCCCCGCGCGCATGAGGTCCTTGGAGAGGCGATCGCTTGAGCGGCTCGCCTGCAGCAAGCGATTGAGCAAACCGATGTCGCTCAGCCGCTTGCGCTCGATCAGCACGGAGGCCGGCCCAGCGCCGGTGGCCTGGCCGATGCCGGGGGCAAACACGCCGACACGCTCTCGCGCGATCACGCCCAGCCGGTTCACGTAGCCGTGCCAGCCGACAACCAGCAGCATCACCGAGAGAAAGACCGCGAGCGGCGCGATGACGATGATATTGGTCACGCTCAGGCTGCTCCCAGCTCGAACAGGCTGGCGGGCAGTAGCCTGCCATAGTCGGCAAAGCGCTCGGCGAACTTGGGGCGCAGGCCAGTGGCGCGCATCGCCCCGCGCAGCTTGCCGTGCTCATCCATGCCCTGCACCTGATAGACGAAGATGTCCTGCAAGGTCACCGTCTGGCCTTCCATGCCGACCACTTCGCTGACGTGCGTGACACGCCGCGTCCCGTCCCTCATGCGGGCGATCTGGACGACCACGTTGATGGCCGACGCGGCTTGCTCGCGAATCATGCGGGCGGGCAGGTCCAGGCCGGCCATGAGCACCAGGTTCTCGATACGGGACAACGCATCCCGAGGCGAGTTGGCGTGCACCGTCGTCAGCGAGCCATCATGGCCGGTGTTCATGGCCTGG
>DHIZ01000369.1:0-2276 GCA_002404055.1 Chloroflexi bacterium UBA4733 | reverse complement strand
TTCATGGCCTGGAGCATGTCGAACGCCTCACCGGCGCGTACCTCGCCGATCACGATCCGGTCGGGCCGCATACGCAGCGCGTTGCGCACCAGGTCGCGCTGGGTCACCTGGCCTTCGCCTTCGATATTGGCCGGCCGCGTCTCCAAGCGGATGACGTGCGGCAGGCGCATCTGGAGCTCGGCCGGATCCTCGATGGTAATCACCCGTTCTGTCAGCGGAATGAAGGACGACAAGACGTTCAGCAGCGTCGTCTTACCGGCGCCCGTGCCGCCCGAGACGACCATATTCAGCCGCATCTGGACGCACGCTTCCAGCAAATCCGCCATCTCCGCCGCCAGCGTGCCGAAGCGGATCAGGTCCTCGACTTTGTACGGGTCTTGGGAGAACTTGCGGATGGTGATCGCCGGGCTGTCGATAGCCAGCGGTGGGATGATGGCATTCACACGCGAGCCGTCGGGCAGGCGCGCATCGACCATGGGCGAGCTCTCGTCAATGCGGCGGTTGAGCGGCGCCACAACCTTCTCGATGATGCGCAAGATGTGCGCGGAATCCTTGAACCGCTTCTCGCTCAAATACAGGACGCCGCCGCGCTCGAAGTACACCTGGTCCGGCCGGTTGACCATCACTTCTGATACTGTCGGGTCCTCCAGCAGTGTCTGAAGCGGACCGAGGCCGGTGATCTCGTCGGCCACCGCCGTCACCACGTGTGCCCGGTCCTCACGCGTCATGGGCGTGTCCTCGGTGGCCAGCAGCGTGCGGCACGCCGCTTCCACGGAGGCGCGCAGGGTTCGGGTATCCTGGGCCGCCAGCCGCTCTACGTCCAGCTCGTGCAGCAACCGCTCGTGGAGGCGCATCTTCAGGTCCAGCAGCGGATCGAACGGAGCTCGCGAAGCAGCCGTAGCGAGCTGGATGACGCGCGCACCTGGGCCAGCCACGGGGCTGTGCTGCCCGTCAACTGGCGCCAGACGTCGGGACCGTTCTAGAAAGACAGACATCGCCCTACTTCCTTCGCCATGGCAAGAAACCTTTCTTGCGTGCCGGCGCGCCGGCCACGGCCGTCGCCAGGCGCGTGAGATTGCGTGAGATGCCGGATTTGGGGTCGGACAGCACGAACGGCTGCGTCCACTGGCTGGCGGCCACCTTCCGGCCGCCATACGGGATCTTCCAGAAGATCGGATAGTCCAGTGTGCGCTCGGTGTCGTCCGCCGGGAGCGTGACTCCCTGCTGCGACTGGTTGACCACCAGCTTGAGTTTGTGGCTGCCGTACTCCCAGCCGCGCATGACGTCGAGGTAGACCCGTGTGCTCTTCAGGCACGCGAGCTCGTTCGTGGTCAGCAGGCACACCAGGTCGGACATGTCCAGCAGCGCGATGACGTTGTCGTTCAAGTCCCGCGGCGTGTCGACCACCACGTAGTCGTAGCCCTCAGATAGGACCCGCAGAATCTTGCCAACGTCCGCGGGCTGCAGATGCTCGCCCTCCTCTGGGCGGAAGGGCGCCGCCAGCACGCGCACGCCCGAATCGTGCACGCTCAGAAAGGGCTGTATCAGATCGGGCTCCAGCTTGTCCATCACAGCCTGCAGGTCGCCCAGCGTCCGTTCCGGCTTGAGATTGAGGAACAGCGCCACGTCACCCAGGTGCGTGTCCAGGTCGACCAGAGCCACCGTGTGATTCAGCCGGGCAATGCTCGTGGCCAGGTTGGTGGCCATGGTCGTCCGGCCGATGCCGCCCTTGGCGCCAAAAATCGTGACCACCTGGCCCCGCTTCTCTGCCGGCACGCCGCTGGCCAGCGTCCTGCGCTGCCGCTCGCGTTCGAAGGCGTCGACGATGGCGTGCTCGAGCTCTGCCGCGGTACTGGGCCGCACGACATAGGCCCGCGCGCCGTGCGCCATGGCCTGGCGAATGGTCGCTGGGTTGCCATCGCTGGAGATGCACACCACCGGCTCGAATTGCGCCGCCGACAGCCGCTCGACAAGGTGCAGCGGCTCGTCCAGCGGCGCCTCCAGCGCCACGAGGATGACGTCTGGTTTCAGGTCGTGAGCCAGCGAGATGGCCTGCCCGCCGATCGGGCTCTCACCGGCCACCGCCAGCGCACCGCCAAACAGCACTCCGTCCGCGACTCGCGTTTCCACCGACTCGCCCACCAGCAGCACGCTGATCGGCCCGCTGCGCGCAGGCCACATTCCGTTCGCGGCTGAGGAGGAGGGCGTCCCTTCCAGGTCCAATATCGGCCTCAGGCCAGTGCCCGGGGGTGTAAGGACTCTCCGCTAAATAAGTT
>DHIZ01000294.1:56365-69120 GCA_002404055.1 Chloroflexi bacterium UBA4733 | reverse complement strand
AGTTATGGCCACATGCTTAGCAGTTACAGACGCACGAGCAGCCGCTAAAGTCACGGGTGAGGCTTCAAGGCGCCACTCTGGGCGCGGGCGTCCTGTTCAGTCAGTGGTCAAGTGGCTCCTGCGATGGGTGCCGCACCCGGCGAACACTGATGTCTCCGGCATTGCGGCCCGGGCCCACGTACACGCGGAAAACCTTAGACCGAACTGGTACCAGAAGACGCTTCAGCGGTGCAGCCTCACCATTCACGGCGAGCAGTGGCGCGGGAATCTCATCGAATGAATCGAAGCGACCGGCTGCGTGGGCAATGGCGTCCAACAGCGCCTCAGAGATTGGCGACCAGTTTCGATTCTGGCTGTCCCGCCAGGCACCATACCGTGCAATATCGTTGAGGGCAGATCGTCGAAACCGAACAATCGAGGGCACCTACGCCTGTCTGACAGGGCGTCGTGCCACCAACTCCTCCTTGGCTTGCTGCAAAGTAAATTCCACCCCACTACCGCCGTCCAGCAATGCCTCGCGCACAATGGCGATTTCCTCAGGGTCGGTCACGTCCTCAATATCGCCGCATCGGGTCTGCTGCTCCAATAGCCTTCCGATAGCTGCCAATTCCTCAATCACCGATTCAGGCAACCTCTCCGCAAGCAGTCGCAATTCGTCCCGTGCCGTCAGCATAGCCAAGTCCTTTCTGTTGGCTGATAGCGTAGCAGGTATGGCACTCCACCAGTTCGATGTCAACCACGCTCGGTCGCCACGAATGTTGTCGCTGACGCCATCTCTGACGCCTTACCCTTATACACAACCGGCGCGCAGCTCCGGCAGCGCCGCCACGGCCGGCAACCCATGTACGGTTCGCTCGATCAGGTCCGCCAGCGCCCGCAACTGGTCGGCCTGGGGACTGGAAACGCCCAGCACGTTGTCGTGCCAGCGCACCGTATGCTCGCGGGCGCCCTCTCGTACCGCAAAGACGTAGTGTTCGGCCGGCGTGACGAAGCCGCCTCCCGGCGTCCTGAGCGTGAAATCAGGCGGATAGCTGAAGAAGTTGATCTGGTCCATGTCGCGCTGGATGCGCTGGATATCCTCCGGCAGCAGCGATAGCCGCACGGTAACCGCCGGGTCCACGCTTTCTCCGGCGCGCGAGAAGGTGGCAGCGAAGGTATCAACCCGGCTGAGCACGCACACGCCGTAGGTGAAGATGAAACCGAAGCTTGCCGGCGGTAACGTCGTCTCGCCTGGTGTCCAGGTAGGCACCGGCGTGATACGGCGCAGCGGCTGAGTACTCGGTGTCCACGTTGGGAGCGGCGTCATGACCGATCCCACCGTGAACGGCTGGCCGCCCGACGCAGGGGCCGCTCCACAGCCGCTCAGTACAAGCGCGGCGAAGAGCAGCGCCTGGAAATGGCTGCTCCGCATCGCTGCTCCTCCTGGTGACGTACCCGCGATCGTGCGGCGATGCTCGTTTTCCTCAGAACGTGACAGGGCCGAGGAAAGTTCCAGTGCTGCATCAGGGCGTACTGAATAGGTAGATGACCGCGATCCCCAATTCGGGGAATAAGGGACAGCGCAGCGTGTCGCCGGGGCGGAGCACCGCCGTCGCGACCAGTCGTTCCTCTCGACGCTCGTAGGTTGTGATCGTGCGCCGCTTGACATCGACGAGCCAGTAGTAGCGGACGCCGGCTCGTTCGTAAGCGCCGAACTTCTTGCCGCGCGGCGGTCGATCGTGGCGTGCGGTGTTCGGTGAGAGCACTTCCACGACGATGTCAGGGGCGCCGACCACCGAGGGAAGGTCAGGGTGGTCCAGGATGGCTTCGCGCTCTCGCAGCACAAAGAAGGCGTCGGGCTTGAGGGCATCCTCGACGGGAATGGTGGGGCCACGATAATCCAGCACGACCATGCGGTCATTTCCGGCGCGTCCGTAGCCCGCCCATTGGGCATCGAGCAGGAGCTTAAGGCATGCCATCGCTGCTCGCATGTGCGGATCCACGGGTGAGGCGTGGGCCACGAGTTCTCCTCCAATAATCTCGTACCAATCCTGGCTGCCGGCTAACTCCAGGTCGGCGGCCAACTCCAGGAACTCGGCTGCGGTGTAGGTTCGGCGTTCGGTAGCAAGCGCTGCCATCGGCGGTCACTCCTCTCAGCGGTGGGGACAGGCGCCATTTTACGATACTGGTGAGACAGCAGTGCCGCTCCTCCCACCGCCAACGGTAGCGGCCGGCCTGCATCTCGAATCGGCGGCGAAACACCCACCTTTCCACTCCAACGGGCGGGGTTGCCGCGCAAGCAGCAGGCTACTGAGCACAATGCACCTTTCAGCGTGCTGTCAACGCCGACCATTTACGCTGCGCGGTGAGAAACCGCGTGACATTTCGCCCCCCGGCGGGCACTATCTTTATGGAGACCGAAGCATGGATGCTCTGGTTGGCCTGGAGGGACGCACGGTGGACACAGCGACTGCGCCGGTGGCGACAGTCGGCGAGGAATGGGACCAGGCCCTGGTCCGGCGTCGCGCGGAGTTGCTGCGGCTGTGCCGGCGCTGGACCGGCGATGGCGACGCCGCCGAAGACCTGGTCCAGGAAACGCTCTACGTCGCCTACCGCGATGCCGATCGCTTACGCAACCCCGACCGCCGGGAGCAGTGGCTGGCCGGCATCGCTCGCCATCTCTGCCTGCACTGGCTGCGCACCCGTCAGCGCGAGCGCGCCCATCTCGCTCCACTGTCGGCTGTGGTCGGGGAATGCCTGGAGGAAGACCATCGCGCCTTCGCTGATCCGGCGGCCGACCTTGACCTCGACTTGGAATTGGAGCGTGCGGAGCTCGTGGCGCTCCTCGACCGGGCAATGGCGCGGCTCCCGGCGGAGACGCGGCGCGTGCTCCTCGAGCGCTACGTCGAGGAGTCGCCGCGGGCGGCGATTGCCCTCCAGTTGGGCCTCTCGGAGGGGGCGGTTGCCATGCGGCTCGAACGCGGCAAGCTGGCCCTGCGCCGGCTGCTCAGCACCGAGTTGCGTGCGGAAGCAGCAGCCTACGGCCTCGTCGCCCCCGATGCCGACTGGCAGGAGACCCGCCTCTGGTGCGCCTGCGGCACGCGGCGGCTACGCGGTCGCTTTAGCGAAGCGCACACCCGCCTGGAACTGCGCTGCCCGGCTTGCTTCACCGCCCCCAACCTTGTTGAACTGGATATCCGCGCGCCCGAGTTGCTGCGTGATGTCAAGACCTTCAAGCGCGCCTACGATCGCCTCCTGAACCACTTCGCGGCGACCTCCCGTGTCCGGCCCGACGGCGCGTTGCCGCCCTGTCCGCGCTGTGGGCGAGCGACGCGCCTGGAACTGCGCCACTGGGGCCAGTGCCCCGCCCCAGACATCCGCCTCCACTGCGAACGTTGTGGGTGGACCTTCGACTGCTCCTTCGGCGCGCACCTCTCCACCTTGCCGGCAGTCCGTGCCTTCCAGCAGCAGCACCCGCGCATGCGCTTCCTACCGGCCCGCTCCGTGGAGGCGAGCGGACCGGCGCTGGTGGCCGGCTTCGCGGACGTGAACAGCCAGGCCAGCGTGGAGGTGGTGGTGGCCGCCAACAACCTGGCGGTGCTCAATATCGTGAGCAATGCTGGGGGTTGAACGAGCGGCGCATCGGCAGAGCGCCCGCCGACCGCATCGCAAAGGAGCAACCATGCCACCCGCAGCGACGACACCTGCTCCATCCAGTGCTGCCCCCACCAAACCCGCACCTTCTCTGCGGCAGGGCCGGCCCCACCGCCAACAACTCCTTGCCGATCTGGCCTGGCTGACGTGGTTGCTCGCAGGTACGGCGCCCTTGCCCTGCACGCTCTGGGTGGCGATCGCCCTGGGGCAGGGTCTACTCATCCCAGCGCAGCTCTGGCTGACCAGGGCGCTGGTCGATGCGCTGGCCGCTGAGGTACGTGGGCAGACACAGCAGCAACCCTTCCTCTGGTTGGGGCTGCTGGTGGCAGTCCTGCTCGCTGGGCGGCTGCTCGGTGGCCTGCAACCCTGGCTGCAGGCGATCGTGCGGGAGCGCAGCGGCGCCGCCGTGCAAGAGCAGGTGATGCAGCGCGCCGCGGCACTCGACCTGGCCGACTTTGAGCACCAGGGCTATTATGATCAGATTCACGAGGTGCTCGCCGATGCGGAGACGCGGGCGCCCCTCCTCCTGCAGCAGGTGGTGCAACTGGTGCAGGCCGTCCCCCAACTTGCGGGCTATATCGTGGCGCTGGTATCGCTCTCGCCACTGCTGGTATTCCTGATCCTGGCGACAAAGATCCCGACAGCCGCCGCCTGGGGATCGAGTGGCCAGTACGGCTGGACGCTGCTGCGTGAGCAGACGCGCCAGCGCCGCCTGGCCGACTACTACGCCAGCACCTTGACCGAGCGCGGCTTCGCCCAGGAGGTGCGGCTCTACGGGCTGGCCGGCTACCTGCTCGACCAGTGGGCGATCCTGTTTCGGCAAACCCGCGACGAGCGCCGGCAGCGCCTGCTGTATTTCAGTCTGCGTCTGCGTGCTGCCGCCGCCGCCTCCACCGCCGCCATCTACGTCGGCCTCTGGTGGGTGATCGCCGCCGGACTGCTGCGCGGCGCCGGCGCCGGCACGGTGGCGCTGCTCTTTCAGTCCCTTGACGGTCTGATCCACGGCGTCTTCCAAACCTCCTCCACCCTGCAAGCGCTCGGTGAGCAAGCCGGCTACGCCAGCGCCTTCCGTGCCTTCGTGTACCTGCCGGGCGGGGAGATGAGGGGTGAACGAGATGAGGAGAGAGAAGGCGGGCCCTCGTCCCCGTCACCCATCATCTCCCCGTCCCCCCGCACGGTCGCCTTCGAGGACGTCGGGTTCACCTACCCCGGTAGCGATCACCCGGCCCTGGCCGGTGTGACCTTCACTCTGGAGGCCGGCGAGAAGGCGGCGCTGGTCGGTGAGAACGGCGCCGGCAAGACGACAATAGTGAAGCTGCTGCTCGGCCTCTATCGGCCCGATACCGGACGCATCACCGTGGATGGCGTCGACGTGCGGGACATTGATCCACGGTCGCTGCGGCTGACCATGTCGGCGGTCTTCCAGCAGTTCGTCCGCTATCACCTGACCCTCGCCGAGAACGTCACGTTGGGACAGCCGGCACGATTGGACGATAGTAGCCGGCTGACGGAGGCGCTGGCGCAAGCCGGCCTGCTGGACCTGATGCAGGAGTTGCCGGATGGTGCGGCCACGCTGCTGGGGCCCGAGGTCGGTGGCGTCGATCTGTCTGGCGGCCAGTGGCAGCGGCTGGCGCTGGCGCGGGCCTTCTACCGGCAGGCGCAGGTGCTAGTGCTGGATGAGCCGACGGCAGCGCTGGACCCGCTGGCCGAACTGGCACTCTTTGCGCGCTTTGCGGCTCTGGCCGAGGGCAAGACGGCACTGTTGATATCACACCGGCTGGGCATGGCGCGCCTGGCCGACCGGGTGCTGGTGCTGCGCGAAGGCCAACTGGTGGAATCGGGAACACATGCCACCTTGCTCGCGGCCGCTGGTGAGTATGCGACGCTGTTCGAGGCCCAGGCGAGGTGGTATGCATGAGCGCAACAACGTCTGCCACTGGGCAAACTCCCGCCCCCAATAAGCAGGCGCGCTCGCGGGCGCGACTCTGGCGCGATGTGGCGCGTTTGCTCAAAGAGTTTGCGGCAGCGCATCCTCTGGCGACACTCGCCCTGCTCGTCGTCCTCTTCGCGGGCAATGCCACTCTCGGTCTCACCGTGACTGCCATGGGCGGCGTCGTCGACGCGCTGAGCGGCGTAGCGCATGCCGGCGGCCACTCTGTCGCCTTCTGGTTGGCAATCTTCATCATTGCCGGCGTGCTGGAAGAGTTCTACTGGACCTTCAAGAACCTGATCTCCGACTACCTGCGTGACCAGGGGGCGTACCAGATTCAGCGGCGCGTCCTGGAGCGGGCCGCCGCCGCGCCGCTGCTCCAGTTCGAGGAGCGCGAGTTCAACGACCACCTGCAGCGGGCCGCCTCTGGGATGGGTGAGCGGCTCGCCCGCCTCTACCAGGCGGTGGTCGACCTGAGCCAGCTCCTGGTAATGCTCGGCTCCATCGCCGTCGCCCTTGCCCTGATCCAGCCGCTCCTCTTGCCGCTGCTGGCAGCCGGCGCCCTGCCCGCCGTCTGGCTCCAGGCGCGCGTCGCCACCGCCATCTATCGGGCGCAACGGGAGCACACCACCCGCGAACGCCTCCGTGCCCACTTGCAGTCCTTACTCACGGGCCGCGAGGCAGCCGCCGAACTGCGCATCTTCGGCAGCGCCACCTTTCTGTTGGGCCGCTGGCGCCGGCTGCGCGACGACTACAGCCGCGACGTCCTGGCTGCCGAACGCCGGCGAGCCGGCGCCGGTACCGCCGGCAGCCTGCTCTCCGGCGGCGCCTACGCCGCTGCCCTGGTGCTGGTCGCCCTCCTTATCCTGCGTGGGAGGCTCTCCATCGGCAACTACGTCACCGTCGCCGCCGGCGCGCTCTCCTTCAGCAGCCTGCTCGGTTCGTTCATCGGCCTGCTGCGTTCCCTGGAGGAGCAGGCCCAGTTCCTGGGGGATTTGTTTGACTTCTGGAGCGTGGCGCGGAAGGAGACCTCTCTCTCTGACTCTCCCCGCGCCGGGCCTTCGCGCCCAAGGGGCACCCGGTCTTCGACGTGGGCAAGAGTCAGAGAGAGAGGTTCCACCCCTCGTGGTCTGCTGGTTCAGGCGCATGACGTCACCTTCCGCTACCCTGTCAGCACGCGGCCGGTGGTCCAGCACATCGATCTCCGCATCGAACGTGGTGAGCGCGTCGCCATCGTTGGCGAAAACGGCGCCGGCAAGACGACGCTGGTCAAACTGTTGAGCGGCCTGTACCAACCATGCACCGGCAGCGTGTCGCTGGACGGCGCCTCTGCCGTGACCGCACGCCAGCGGATCGCGGCGGTTTTCCAGGACTATGCCACCTTTCAGCTCACGGCGCGGCAGAATATCGGCTTCGGCGACCTCCGGCGCCTGGACGACGACGCGGCGCTGACAACGGCTGCGGAGCAGGCGGCCGTTGCCGACCTCCTGCAAGGTCTGCCGGAGCGTTTCGACACCTACCTTGGTCGCCAGTTCGGCGAGACGGACCTATCCGGCGGGCAGTGGCAACGCATCGCTCTGGCGCGAGCCTTCTTCCGTGATGCCGACCTGCTGGTGCTGGACGAACCGACCGCCGCCTTAGATCCCCTGGCGGAACTGGCGCTCTTCCAGCGCTTCGCCGCGCTCGTGGAAGGCCGGACGGCCATCATGATCTCCCACCGCCTGGGTATGGCGCGCCTGGCCGACCGCATCATCGTGCTGCAGGACGGCGCCATCGTGGAGGAAGGGCGGCACGACAAATTGGTGGCCCAAGGGGGAGTGTACGCGCGCATGTTCGCGGCGCAGGCTCAGTGGTATCGCTGATGAGAGTGCGCCTACTGCTCACCGGGGCGTGGCTGCACCGGCGCTGCCCCGCTATGCCGTCGTCGGCGCCTGTGCTATCGTACACGCAGTCCTTAAGCCTTCTGAGACCGGACGGCGGCTTCGGTGACCGTAATTGATGCTATGAGGAGCGCTTGTATGACCGAGGCGTCAGCTCTTATTCGTAACACTCCTGAGGCTCAAGGTATTCGCTCCACCGCGATCCACGCCTTCGTCGACGCGGCCGAGCGGGAGATCCGTGACTTGCACAGCATCATGCTGCTGCGCCGCGGTCAGGTGGTTGCGGAAGGGTGGTGGCAGCCCTTCGATCCGCGCTCATCCCACATGCTCTTCTCACTCAGCAAGAGCTTTACCTCCACCGCCATCGGCATGCTCGTGGCCGACGGGAGGTTGTCAGTCGATGACCTCGTGCTTTCGCTCTTCCCGGCCGATGCACCACCGGTGCCGAGTGCCAACCTGCAGGCGATGCGCGTCAGGCACTTGCTCACGATGAGCACGGGGCACAATGTCGACGCCACGCCCGCCGTGTTCGGTCAGCCCGATCCCAATTGGGTGCGCGTCTTCCTGTCCCAGCCGGTCGAGCACGAGCCGGGAAGCCACTTCGTCTACAACACCGCCGCCACCTATGTGCTGTCGGCGCTCGTCCAACGGCTCACCGGTGAACGGCTCCTCGACTATTTACAACCACGGCTGTTGGAACCTCTTGGCATAGACGGCGCGACCTGGGAGGCGTCTCCCGAGGGCGTCGACCTGGGCGGTACCGGCCTGAGTCTCACGACCGAGGCGATCGCGCGCTTCGGCCAGTTGTACCTGCAACAGGGCGAGTGGCAGGGTAGTCGCCTGATCCCAGCGGCGTGGGTACAAGAGGCGACGGCGCGCCAGGTGGCGAATGGTCCCTCCACCAATATCGATTGGGAACAGGGCTACGGCTACCAGTTCTGGCGCTGCCGTCACGGCGCCTATCGCGGAGACGGCGCTTTCGGCCAGTTCTGCATCGTGATGCCCGAACAGGAGGCGGTGCTCGCCATTGCCAGCGGCGTCCCCAGCATGCAGCGCGTCCTCGATCTCGTCTGGCAGCATCTTCTCCCAGCAATGGGGCCGGCTCCTCTACCAGAAGATCGCCCGGCACAGCAGGCCCTCACCGAGCGCCTCGGGAGCTTGCGGCTGCTTCCTCCCGCCGGGCGGAGCACGTCGGGCGTTGCTACGCGCGTTTCCGGCCAGACTTTCCATGTGCGCGAGAACGCGGACGGGATCGCGTCGATCCGCTTCGATTTCCGCGACGAGGATACCTTACTCACCATCCACAACGATCAGGGCGAACAACGCATCGCCTGTGGCTATCAAGCATGGGTGCCGGGCGCAGCCGCCATCGAGTTTTCGGCGCGCCGCCGGGACACGATGGCCAGTGCCGCCCCCTGGCAAGTTGCGGCAAGCGGCGCCTGGACTGATAAGCAGACCTACGTTGCCCAACTCTGCTGGTACGAGACGCCTTTTCGGCGGACGCTCACTTGCCGGTTCGATGGCGACAGCCTGAGCGTGGAGCAGCAAGCGAACGTCTCGTTCGGATCGACCGACCGACCCACGCTGGAAGGGCACTTGTAGGTCGACACTATGGGAACGTGTCCACGCTCGCGGATACCTGGCCGCCGCTAGCCGCGATAACCTTCATCGCGGTACCGCTCCAACTCCCGCCGCAACCGCTCAATTTCCTCCTCGGCGCGTTGGCGAGCAACCTCCGCCTGCTCCGGCGTCAACAAGAGGCGGCCTTCCGGCGTCTGCGCTTGCAGCAGCCTCCCTTTGACCACCAGGTACAGCCCTAACACCGCGCTCCAAAGCCGCCCCTGCTCATCCGGCACCCACGGCTCGAACGCGCCGGGCTCATCGCGCCGGTACCCTTCCAGAGTCGATGGCCCACTGTCTCGGGGCGTGAACAGGGCATACTCCTGCACAGCCACCATGCTATAGGCCTTGCGCTTCTCCTCCTGGTCTCGCGTCGTGCTGGACGGCGACACTACCTCCAGCACGAACGGCGGGAATTGGCCCTCTACCTCGGCGTCGAAGGAACTGCGAGGGTGCTCGGGAACGAAAGCAACAAAGGTATCAGGAGACAGCACTTTCTTGCGCGATACCTCGGGCCACGCAAACTGGATGGGCAGCATGCTGGCGACGAACCAGGGCAACTGCTGCTCGTGGGCGTAGTTGCGCAGGCTGTGCGCGAAGCTCGACGCCGACCAGAACTGCAAGTCCCCCATCACCATCCAGGGCGCATCCTTCGTGTCGTCTTCCAAAAACAGCATGAACAGAAAGTCCGCTTGCTCTTGCGTGAAGCGCGGCGGCGGCCACGTGGAGGTTTCGATCACTGCCTCTTCCTCTCCTCGGCCGCCCGCCAGGGCAGGGGCGTGTGGCGGCCACCCAGCCGAACCCGATGCTCGCAGTATATCGCCGGAGCGCGCACCGCCTCCACTGATCAACCGAGCGCTTCACGCTGCGCGCCCCTGGGCATGACGGTCATCGCCCCCCATCCTGCCGGAGACGCGCCAGACGAACGTTGTCAGAGTCAAGTTTTGCCTGGGCCTGGCCCAGCAACTGTTGGTAGTCGGAGGCAGCCCAGATCACGACTCCATCGTCGTCGGCGATCACCAGGTCGCCATCGCGCACCAGCGCTCCGCCGATAAGCACGGCGCCGCCGATGGCGCTCGGACCGCGCTTGGCGGAGGCTGTCGGCGTGACGCCCCGGCACCACACCGGTAAGCCAAGTTGACGTATTTCCTGGGCGTCGCGCACGAGGCCATCGGTGACCAGCCCTGCCACACGCAGGTTGCAGATATCCAGCGCCATCAAGCCACCAATCGTGGCAGTGCGGGACGTATTCTGGCCGCCAACCACCAGCACGCAGCCGGGCGGCGGTGTGGCCGCCACCGCCTGCACGACCGCCGCATTATCATCCTGGCTGGCCAGTACGACGAAGGCGGGACCGACCAGCCGGCTTTCCGGCCACAGCGCCCGAATCCATGGGGGGCAGGACGCCCCGGCCTGCCGTGGCGTCGGAGGCCACTGTTGCACTGAGCCAGTCGGGATAGGGTTCCATCGTTGCTCCGCTTGTCATCTGCTCGCTGAGGCGTGGCTGTACCAGCGTTGCTGACGGCACGCCACCATTGGCTCCCATACTATCGTACACGAGTTCATTAGCTGCTGGCGCATCCTCGCCATCAGGTTGTCGACAGTTGCCGGGTCATCGAGCATGGCGTTCTCCTTGCACTATTGCTATCCTACCAACAATGACGGAGGACGCTGGAAGGAGGTTCACCGCGATGAGCGAATACCAATACTACGAGTTCCAGGCTGTGGATCGACCGCTCGACGAGCAGGAAGTAGCCGAACTGCGCCGGCTCTCCACGCGCGCCACGATCACGCCGACGCGCTTCGTCAACGTCTATAACTGGGGCGACTTCCGTGGTGACTCCGCCGTCCTGATGGAACGCTACTTCGATGCCTTCCTCTACGTTGCCAACTGGGGGACGCACGAGTTTAGCCTGCGCCTGCCGCGTCGCCTGCTGGATCCGGAGCGAATGGCCCCGTTCTGCGTCGGAGACTGTTTGCAAACCCGCACCACCGACGACTTCCTGATCCTGGAGTTCCGGTCCGAGAGCGAGGATAACGAAGGGTTCGTGGAGGGTGAGGGACAGCTTGCCGGGCTCCTGCCGGTGCGCGCGGAGCTGGCAATCGGTGATCTGCGCGCGCTCTACCTGGGTTGGCTTGCTTCCGCGCAGGACGGGTTCCTGGAGGACGGTGCCATCGAACCGCCCCTGCCGCCCGGCCTGGGCCAGCCCTCGGCGGCGTTGCGCGCCCTGGCCGACCTGCTGCGCGTTGATGAGGCGCTCCTGGCGGCGGCGGCCCGGCGCAGCCTTCCCCTGGCGCCGCTGCCCGGCGACGCAGAGTTGACGGTGTGGGTGCATGGACTGGCCGAGTCGGAGAAAGAGACGTTGCTCCTTCGCTTCCTCAAGGGGGATGGTCCGACGCTGCGCACTGAGTTGCTCCAGCGAGTCCGGCCGCCCGTGCCAACGGCAGCAGGCGCGCCCCAGCTTCGGACGGTTCGGCAGCTTCTGGAAGCTGCCGAGGAACAACGGGAGCGGCAGCGCCAGGCAGCAGCAGCAGCGGGGGCGCAACGCCAGCGCGAGCAGGCGGCGGCACGGGCCAGGTATCTGGACGGGCTCGTTGGGAAGGAGCAGGAGCTGTGGCATTCGGTCGAGGTAGTGATTGAAGGGAAGCAGATCAGCGAGTATGATCGGGCAGTCCAGATATTGCGTGATCTGCGCGACCTTGCCGCGCGCGCGGGGCAGTCCGCCGGGTTCCAGACGCGAGTGCAGCAGCTACGCGAGCGGTACCGGAGCCGTTCGGGTCTGATCCGCCGCCTCGATGAGGCGCGGTTACTCTGAACGGCTGCTCCGACAAGCTGCTAGCCAAGCGGGTCCGCGAAGACGTCGCTGACAGGAAAGGAAAAGCCGGGCACGACGCTCTCCCCCGTGAGCATGTCACCCTCGTTGAGGGTCATGGCCGGCTGATGCGAGTTGCCTAATCGCCAGACATCGACCTCCCGCCGCTGGGGCCAGACTACCCAGACCAGGCGCGTCCCCCCGCCCAGGTAGTGCCGCGCCTTGGCAGTCATAGCGGCAGCGGTCTGCCCGGGCGATACCACCTCAACCGCAAGATCCGGCGCGAACGGGATGGGTTTGGTGCGATCCGTGATGATCGCCCAGCGCGCGGCAGTGCAGAAGCCAACGTCGGGGAGGAGGCCCGTCTCGGCGCCGGAGAACTTGAACACCCCGTCGGCTCCCGTGACGACGCCGAGACGTCGCGGGCGCACATGGACATTTAGCGCGAAGGCGATGGTCTGACCGATCGTCGTCGCCTCCGCTCCGCTGCCCGCCATGCGCACCAACACTCCTTCGACCACTTCGTACCGCCAGCCATCATCCGGCCACGCCAGCAGGTCGTCGACCGTCACCCGGCCGATGTTCGGAACGACCTCCGCCCATGGCGCCGGTGTCGCTGTTGGAACCGTGCGCAGATCGACCATCGCCGTCCGGCCCTCCTCGTGCCAACATCCTGGGGTACGCCACCGTGGATTGGCGCCAGTCACCTGTTCGCCGCCCGTGCCTGCATGCTACTGGCTCTGGCCTGACCGGTCAAGGACACGCCGCCCTCTCGCTCCCGACGCTGGCGGCCACATCCATCGCCGCGTCGGCGGCGGCGACCAGTGCCGCCATGTAGGTGGGATGGCGGAAGCCGGGGTTCCAGGTGTCGAAGACTTC
>DHIZ01000294.1:14275-56235 GCA_002404055.1 Chloroflexi bacterium UBA4733 | reverse complement strand
GCCGCCTCCATCTCCACGACGGCCACCCCGGCGCTGCGATGCCGCTGGATTGCGCCAACGGTCTCGCGATAGGGGGCGTCAATCGTCCAGGATCGGCCGCGGATGGGCGTCAGGCCGCGCGCTCGGGCGCCGTCCTCCAGCAATTGCGTCAGCGCCGGGTCGGCGGTCACCACCTCGCCGGCCGGCAGATAGTGGTGGGAAGTACCGTCCTCGCGTTCAGCCCCCTCTACCACGACGGTGCTGCCGAGGAGCAGGTCGCGCTGCAAGCTGCCGGCCGATCCGACGACGAGGATGGTGCGCACCCCGCGGGCGATCGCCACCTCCAACACCAGCGCCGCCGCGGGAGCGCCGACGGTGATCCGCGCCAGCGCCACCGGGACGCCGGCTACCTGGCCCACGGTGCGCGAGCCAGTGCCGCCAGAGCCGCCGTGGCCGGCAGCGCCATCCGTCGCCCCGGCTCGTTCCAGCATGCGGTCATAGGCCGCCTGCTGAAAGGTCGCCACCAGCACCGCCGGCAGCACGTCGTTCTCCGGCGTCAGCCCGTGCTCGCGGCGGCTGAGTTCCAGCGTCACGTGCGGCGCCACCAGCGGCTCAGAGGTGTCAAAAGGCCAGCTCATGCGCAGGGGGACTCCTCACCCAGCACTACCCGCAGCCCCTCGCGCACGGGTTCGAACTCACCGCTTCCAACCCGCAACCTAGCAGCCACGCGCGTGCTCCACCGTCAAAGGCTCACCGTCGTCAAGTTCGCCATCTTGCCATTGGTATGGCTCATAGGCTCCCAGGTGGGAAAGGTCGATCTTTAGCCAGGCATGGTCCGTCGCCACGCTCTCAGGCAGTTCGGCGTCGAGTTCGTGATTGAGCGCCTGCTCCATGAGTGCTTTGACCGAGAAGCACCGCAACGCCGCTGCTACCTTCAGCCGCCGCTTCAGTTCCGGTTCCACGTCAACTGATAGCCGCACTCGCATGGCCGGCTCCTCCCGTGTGCATGCGTCATTGTGCTGTACGCACCATACCACTGCGGTCCCGCCATTCGGATGGTCGCTCTCATTGCCCGTTCCGCATCAGAAGTTACAGGCTCGGATGCCCCGCCCAGCATTGGCTAGACTACTACCCACGGACTGCCGTAGCAGGCCCGCGGCGGACGTTCCAGGAAGGGGATACTGTCGTGCATGTCCTCGTGATCGGCGGCACGCGCTTTGTTGGCTACCAGTTGGTCTGGCGTCTGCTGCTCGCCGGCCACCAGGTCACCACCTTCAACCGCGGACGCCTGCCTGACCCCTTCGGCGAGCGCGTCGAACGCCTGCACGGCGACCGCATTGCGCCGGACTTTGCCCGCCTGCTCACCGGGCGCCACTTCGACGCCGCCGTGGACTTTGCTGGATACACCGCGGACGATGCTCGTCAGGCTGTGGCAGTGCTCGGCGGCCAGGTGGGGCACTACGTATTCATCAGCAGCGGTCAGGTGTACCTGGTGCGCCAGGATTGCCGGCGTCCGTCGCGCGAAGAAGATTATGCAGGGCCACTGCTACCCGAGCCGGAGGATCCCGACGACCGCAAGAACTGGCGCTCTGGCATCGACAAGCGTCAGGCCGAAGACGTGCTGGCCAACGCCTGGATGCAGCAGGGTTTCCCGGCCACGCGCCTGCGGTTGCCCATGGTAAACGGCGAGCGCGACCCCTTTCGGCGCGTGGAGAGCTACCTCTGGCGATTGTCGGACGGTGGGCCGCTGCTCATCCCGGACAGCTCGCCCAGCGAGCTTCGCCATGTCTACAGTGGCGATGTCGTCCAGGCGATCATTCGTCTGCTGGGCGACGATCGCACCTTCGGTGAGGCGTATAACCTGGCGCAGTACGAGGCGCCGGCCCTGGTGGATCTGGTGACGCTCCTGGCCGGCTTGCTCGCCACGTCGCCCAAGCTGGTGTCCGTTACCGACGAGGAACTGCGCTCCCACGGCTTGACCGCTACGCAGGTTTCGCCGTTCTCCGACCGTTGGACCTCGCACCTGGATATGAGCAAAGCGCTGCGTTCCCTGGCCTTTCACCCGGAGCACCTGCGCCGTTGCCTGGATAAGATCGTCAGCAGCTTTCTGAGCCATCCTCCGATGGAACCCCCGCCGAACTACGCCAATCGCCGGGCCGAGTTGGCGCTTGCTGCGCATCTCTTGTCCGCTGGCAGGGCGACCACGCTGCAGCCAGACGTGATCGACGCGAATCCCGTCGCTGGAGAGCGGCCAGCCTCGCAGAAAGAGCTGGCCAGGCTCCTGGGGCGCTACGGTGTCGAGACGACGACGCTTGCTCCACTCTACGATGGGCGGGGCGACACCGTGTATCGCCTGGTCGTGCGCGGTGAGAAAGCCGTGGCAACCTGGCAGATGCTGTATAACCTCGTCGCGATCAGCGGCTACTGGCCCGTGCTGCTGGGCGACGAGGGTCAGGCGCGCCGCCATGCCGCCAGCATGGAGGTCGCTGAGCAGGATGGCTGGGGGCCGTGGCAGAGCCCGTCCGAGATCATTGCCGACGCCGAAGCGATCAATGTCCCGGTCTGGTTGCACACGAAGATCGACGAGGTCTCCGGTCATTTCCCCGCCCCCCACGGCGCCTGGCCCGATGAGGAGGCGCTCCGGGCGGTACAGGCAGCGCACAACACCTGGCTGCAGGCACCGCCAGACAACGAGATAGACGTCGTGTATCACCTCAGTATCGAGACGGGGCGGCGCGGCCTGGTGCCACTCATCTATCTCGCTCTGGTCCCGACGCGCCACGGCTGGCAGGTCCCCGCTTACCTGCGCCTCGGGGGCTGGAACGAGGCGCCCAAGTTCGCCGAGCACACTGCGGTGCTCAAGCGTTGGAGTCAGCGTTTCGGCGCGGACGTGCTCGCCATGCAACACGACACGGTCGAACTGCTGATGCGCCGTCCGCCGACCACGCGGGAGGAGGCGCTGACCATGGCGTGGGAATACTGGGGCTATTCCGGCGAATGCTTGCCCGGCGAGTACGATGAGCCGACGAATACTATCGAAGGGCTGGCCGCAATGCTGATGCTGGTCCGCGTCTGGCACTTCTGGTGGGATTGAGGGTGAGTGAGCATGGCGGAACAGCGTTTGGCGGTTAGCGAAGGGCTGGTGAACTGGCTGGCGACTCGGGACGAGCCCTGGGTCACCTTGAACGCCCGGCTCGATTTGTTGGGCCAGCCGCCGGATGCACCGGAAGTGCGCAGTGCCTATCGCGCCCTCACCGAGCATCCGCGTGTCGCGGAGTTGCTGGATGGGCTGCAGGTCTGGCCGCAAGCGCGTCCGCTCAGCCGGGCCTACGACGCCAAGGACGCCCTGTGGAAGCTGGCAATCCTGGCCGACTTCGGGCTGAAGCGCGACGTTGTGCCGGTAGCCACCGTGGCCGAGACGATTCTCACCGCACAGGCGCCGGATGGCGAGCCGCCCGGCTTTTTGCACGGTGGCTTCGACCACACGAAGAGCTGGGATAAGCGGCCGTACATCTGTATTTCCCACGTCATGACGTATGCCTTGGCCAAGTTCGGCTACCTCGAGGATCCCAGGCTGCAACGTGCCTACGACTACCTGACCGACTGGCAGCGCTTGGATGGTGACTGGCAGCCGACGGAGGCCTGCCTTCCCGGCCGCGAACGCGAGCGGGAGCCGAGTTGCCCGTTCGGTACAGTGAATGTGCCGCGGGCTGTGGCTGCGCACCCCGAGCTGAGGACCGGACGGTAGTTGGCGTGCAGCGGGTCGCCGGGCTGCAGCACGGCCACGCCGCCCAGCCAGCGCTCTTCAAACTGATCGGCGGTCGTATCCACCACGGTCCCATCCGCCAGTTGGTTCCAGCAGTGGATCCAGCAGAACCCGCCATCCAGCAGGCGCAGATGCCCCCAACGGTACGCCCAGCCCAGGTCTGCCGCGATGGCCTTAGCGACTTTCCCGCAGCGTCCGTCTGGCCGACCGCTTGCCAACCGCACGCGCCGGCAAATCGCTCGCGCCCGCTCAAGGTCGGACGAATGGTGTTCCCTCGTCACTCGCTGTACGCCTCTTGGCGGTGCCGGACGCGAAGCACCACGATCACATGCCGCTCGGCGTCCCGCTCGAATAGCACCCGATAATCCCCTACGCGCAGCCGCCATTCGGCCTCGCGGCCGGCAAGCTTACGCACATCGCCTACGCCGCTGTCAACAAAGCGGTCCAGCGCGGCAAGGATGCGGTTGCGCACCGTTTGATCAGATCGCCGCAAATCGCGCCGGGCCGGATCAGCCAGAACATAGGACCAGCGGGCGCTCAAGCCAGGATCTCACGTTTGGCTTCGTCGGCAGTGAGATAGTCTCCCCTCCGGTACGCAGCCTTTGCCTCCTCCATGGCGGCTTCATCCGCCGGGGTCAGCGGCTCATCGTCTTCGGGCGCATGCATGAGCGAGTCCAAGACCGGTTCACGTCGCGTATCCCGCAGGTACTCAAGGAACCGCCTGGCTGGAATGACCTCCGTTTCCGGCAGTTCGTCCACCAGGCGGTGGAGCTCAATCTTGACACTCACGTATGGCCTCCTGTCCTTGTCGTCGCGGGCTCCTGCCACTCCATTCACCGTGCATTGACTGCTCAGGAGGCAGCCCTTTGCTACGAAAGCATGGCACAGCCATCGTACCACTGGCGTGCGGCGAGGCCGGCGGCCATCAGGCGAGCAGGGCCAGGACCGGCGCACGGTAGCCGCCATCGCCCATCGCCAGGGCGGACTGGCCCGCCGTATGCGCCCTTCACGCCGAAGCCCACTCAAGAACGCTCAAGCGCGTTCCTGGACAAAGGCCAGGATTTCCCCGAATGACGGCGTGTACGCGATAGCCTCCGACACGCCTGTGGTGTCGACGCGGAGCAAGGGTATGTCGAGTTCCAAAGGTTCGCAGCGGCCGTTCGCCAGGTAGTCGCGCAGGCGCGGTATGACCGCCAGGTCGTTGTGCCCGCCGTGGCGTTCACCCCGCTCGGCGCGCTCCCGGTAGCGGCGGAGGATCACTTCGGCATCGCCGCCGCAGTGTACGAGTAGCGCGCGGCTGCGCGCCAGCACCGGCGCTAACTGGGGTTCGGCCCAGCCCCGGTAGAAGTTGCTCTCCAGGATCAGGCCGACATTGGCGTCAAGTAAGCGGTGAGCCACTACATAGAGGAGCGCGTAGGCAGCGGCGCCCAGTTGGGAGGACAGCTCGGCAGCAACCGGCCCACCTGGCGCGATCATGTCGTACAGCGTTTCCTTCAGTTCGTCCCGCATCAACAGCGGCAGCCTCACTGCCTCGGCCAGGCGGCGAGCCAGCGTGCTCTTGCCGCTGCCTGGCGCCCCGCTCACGAGGACCAGCAGCGGGCGTGCCATTCAGTATCCCTTCGCCTTCAGCGAACGTGCCGGCGCATCGTTCACGGCACTATACCTGGTACAGTACGTGTCCCTGCTCGCTTTGCAGGCCGCTGGTGTTCCCCCGAACATCCCTCGGCTGAAGCACCCGGTGCCTGGAGACGGCCTATGATCCATCGCAACACGGGCGGGTAAGCCGGGCAGCGCCTCATCGCACACAGTGGGGTGACGGTTGCCCCAACGACTGTCTGGAGGTCCCGAGATGAGCAAGTTCGAGGTGCTGGTACGGCGCGTCGAGATCAGCCTGCACCCAAATGCCGACCTGATCGAGCTGGCGCGTGTCGATGACTATCGCTGCGTCGTGGCCAAAGGGCAGTTCCGCTCCGGGCAACTCGCCGTGTACATTCCGACCGGCGCCATCGTCCCCGACACGCTCCTCGCGGAGTTGGGGCTGGCCGGCAAGCTGGCCGGATCCCAGCACAACCGAGTCAAGGCCATCCGGCTGCGCGGCGAGCTCTCCGAAGGTCTCGTCTACCGGCCGGAGGTCTGGCCCGCACACTGGACCGTCGGTCAGGATGTTGCCGCCGAGCTGGACATCGTGGAGTGGGAACCGCCAATCCCGATCCACATGGCAGGTGCGGTGGAGGCAGCGCCGAAGGGCACTATCTTCACCGCCTACACCGACATCGAGAACGTCAAGCGCTATCCAAACGTACTGCGGCCTGGTGAGCCGGTCGCGATCACCGAGAAGCTGCACGGCACGTGCCTGTGTCTGGGCGTCTTTCGGGACGGCGACGCCACCCGGCGGGTCGTCTCCTCGCTCGGTATGGCACGGGGGCACAAGACGCTGCGCGAGGACGCCGCCAACGTGTATTGGCGGGCCGTCGGCCAGTTTGACCTGTTCGCGGCACTGGAGCGGTTCCTGGCCGAGGCTGAACTGGAGCAGGCCATGCTTTTCGGCGAGGTGCTGGGCGTGCAGGACTTGCGTTACGGCTTCAGCGGCGGCCAGGTGGGCTTCCGCCTCTTCGACGTGCTGACGCCCGCTGGCTACCTGGACCACGACGCGCTGGTGCAGGTCGCTGAGCAGGTGGGTTTACCCATGGTGCCGGTGCTCTACCGCGGGCCATACGACCCCGAGATCTTGCGCCGCCTCAGCAGCGGCCCGAGCACGCTGGCCGGCCACATGCGCGAGGGCGTGGTGGTGCGGCCCCTGCAAGAGCGCAGCGAACCGGAGCTGGGCCGCGTCATCCTCAAGAGCATCTCGCCGGACTACCTGTTGCGCACCGGTGGCACCGAACTACACTGAATGGCGCCGGCATCGGCATCGGCGCCGGTGGGGATCCACGGCCCGCCCCTGTGAGAGCGAGGGAGACGCCGACGACGAAGACGCGGCGCAGCGCGAGCTGGTCCATGCGATACTGGAGTGTGTCGCCGAGATGCGCAGCAGGAACCGCGGCTCCTGGGACGTATGCGTGTCTGTGGAACTGGGAGAGCAGCGCAAAGGGGTCTCGTCCTCGTGGCAGCACAGCATCAGCATCCAGCAGCGAGTCCACGCGAGCGCGCCATAGAGCGAGGCAACCACTGGGTAGGCGGCAAGTTCGGCGGCGAAGAGTCCCGGTTCGGGATCGATGTCTCCGGCCTGCGCAGCCTCCTCCGCCTCACACCGGAGGAGCGGCTGACTCGGAAGTTGGACGCGGTGCGATTCGCAGCGCAGGGTCGCGCCGTAGGCCCTGATCTGTTCCCTCCTGTTCCGGTCGTTGACCCGCGGTGTGCCTTGTGTGCGCTCGCCTCGGCAGGCGTACACTTCGTGCTGATTGGCGGGTGGGCCGGTACTCTCCACGGTAGTAACTACGCGACCGATACCTTGGAGCTTCTGGTCGAGCCATCGCCCGCCAACCACGAGCGGCTTGTCGAGGCGCTCCGCACGTTTGCCATTCAGCCGGGCACCGAGGATTCGAGTGCGTCGGCTAGTCTCGGCGGTCAGGGGACTGGGGGGGCCGAGACCTCAGCGCCATTCGCCGGGCGGGACTCCCTCCCCAACGGCGCCGGCTATAGCGAGGTGCATGGCCGCGCCACGACCATGGACGTGGGGCTCTGCCAGGTCGCTGTCGCCAGCCTCGAGGACTTGATCGACATCCAGCGGCGCAGCCAGGAGCCTTCCGACCGCATCCTCCTGGAGGACCTTCGCGAACTGCGCGTACTGACCTCGAAGAGCTCGCCGCCTGGGAGGTCAACCTCTTCGACACGCGCTACGGACGCCTGGACTGCCTGCGGGCCGCCCCCGGCGCCTGGAGCTACGAGCCCGTTTATCGGCGGGCAGAATCTCGCGTCATGGCCGTCGGCCCTGTGCTCGTCGCCAGCCTGCGTGACCTTATCGCGATGAAACGGGCGGCAGGCCGAGAGAAGGATCTTGCCGTGCTGCCAGCTCTCCGGCGACTGGATCGGCAGCAGAAACGTCGGGATCGTGGGCGATGAGCGGCGCCCTCCGACCCGCCCTCGCGCATCGACCGAATGACTGGGCAGCTGTCGTCGCGCTCAGCTCGTAATCCTCCGGCAGGGAGGTGATGAAACCCGCACCGGCATGCATCTGCTTGAACCATGCGGCGGCAGACGCCGGGCCAAGCCTCTGGACAATCAGAGAGTAGGCTTCGAGGACAGTAGGGTAACAAACAACAACGCTCATCCGCAGCTGTTCGATGCGGTGCAGTTGTTCCTGGGCTCGTTCGTGGTATTGGTCGCTCGGATCAGTGGCAGCATAGAGGACGCCAGTATCGGCCAGAACTGCCGGTGCGCCTACTGTGGGTCCACGCCTGGCGGCGTTCACTCCTCGGCGAGATAGCGGTCGTGATCGACGCTAATGTCCCTAAAACCGCTTCCCCGGATGGCAGGCGTAATGCGGAGCGGCTGCTTAGGAGGGACATATCCGCGTGCCGTGAGATACTCGCGGAGGGCGGCCTGGATGACATCATCAGGCCGTAGGAGCGCGCCCTCACGGCCATGCATGGCTGTGAGGGCGGCATCGAGATCGTCCGGCAACGCTATCTGTCGCGGCTTCATGCCAACAGTATAGCGTCCCGATGCTCAGGGCGTGGTATGGCCTCTTCAAGACTTCAAGACCGCCGCCAGTGCATGCTTCTTCCAGATGCATGCACTGGTGGCGGGATCAGTGACATAACATGCTCACCAGCGGGACGTGGGGAGACCCGGGGCAGTCCGCAGGCGCTGCGCAGGCAAATGAAGCCACTGGCCGGCAAGATCAGTCGCTGCAAGCGGGTGAAGAGGTCCCCTCCGCGGACCTCCTCGTCCAGCCAGGAGTTGGGCGGGTCGGGGATGTAGATGTCCATCGTCACGCCGATGGTGCGGCCACCGGCCTCCCTGGCGCCCTGCGCCGCCGCCCGCATCGTGCCGCCGGTTCCGCCGTTGCAGAGGGTGTAACCGGCCAGCGCCAGGCGCTTGCCCAGCTCGTAGGCCTGCGCGTAGTCGGCCTCTCCTTCGCGCGGCTGCGAACTGCCGAAGACGGTCACGACACGTTGCCGATCTGCGTCCATTGCCACCGCCTCGCTTCTCAACTCTCCGCTGTGGTGACCTGTCGCCAGGGCGGTGCCAGTCTACCGCGTGCGGCCGGCGGCACATCGGCGCGGCGGGCGATGGGTGTTACGGCGTTGGCTGGGGCAGCCCGTAGATCGCGTCAAGGGTGGGCATGGGCAGAAAGAGCCGCATCGGCTGACTGGGGAAGCGGATGAAATCGTGCCGCGCATGGAAGCGGGCGGCATCCTCATCCTTCGCATCGACAACGACCGCCATGGCGGCAATGTCGCTCTGGCTCACCTGAAGGCAGCGTCTGAGGGCACTGGAGAGCAGCAACTGGCCAAGCCCTTGACCTTGGCGCCGTCCATCGACCGAGAGCCGGCCGAGCAGCAGTGCCGGGAGGGTCGGGTAGCGCGGCAGCCGCCTGGCGATCTCCGCCGGTAGGTCTCCGTATTCAATCGACGTGGCACTCAGGGTGTAGTAGCCAAGCACATCAAGGAGGCCGTTCTCGCAGAGCACGAAGACCCGCGCCACGCCCCGGCGCATGTCCTGTCCGGCCTGCTGGGTCAGGTAGCGATCCAGCGCCGGCGCGCCACACGAAAACGCCGCCCGGTGATGGGCGGCGTTCAGCAATTCAATGCGAAAAGGGCCACGCCGGCTTACGCTTCCTCCACCATCTGCTGATGGCGCGCTGCGGCGGTGCGCAGCCGTGTACTCGGCGCCGGCGGATTCAGCAATGCTTCCGCGAGCACGAGGCTGTCTCGCGTCGACAACGTGATAACCTGGTGCTCCCGGACGGCGTGCTCCGCGGCCTGCTGCACGCTGCGGATGACGAAATTGGATAGCGTCGTCCCCTCAAGCGCGGCTGCTCGCTGCATGAGAACCTTCTGCTCGTGGCTGAGGCGCACGTCGAGACGCTCACGCTTCTCGGCAAGCTCGGCCGTTGCCGCCTGGTCAATCTCTGATGTAGTCACGGCCTACATATCCCTCTCATTTACGTTTATGGTACGGCAGACTGCTGTACAGGTCAAGATAACCGGTGGGGCCAGCAATGCGACCGCAGGGCTCCACGTGAATGCCGCCCGAACCAGCGTTGTTTGTCGCCAGTCTTGCCGTCCTCACCGGCCCACTGCCAGTATGCCGCTATCCACCGTCACTGGTACCACGCGGCCTGCATGCGGTAGAGCTCGGCGTAGCGCCCGTTCGCCGCCAGCAGCGCCGCGTGCGCTCCTTCTTCTACAAGGCGGCCCCGCTCCAACACCAGGATGCGGTCGGCGAAGCGGCATGAGCCCAGGCGATGGGAGATCAGCAGCACTGTGCGCGCCTGGGCCAGCGCGGCGAAGTGGGCGTAGACGTCCGCCTCCGCTTTGGCGTCCAGCGCCGAGGTGGGCTCGTCTAGGATCAGCAGTTCGGCCGGTCGCAGGTAGGCGCGGGCAATGGCGAGCTTTTGCCACTGGCCGAGCGAGAGATCTACACCGTCGTGGAACTCCTTGCCCAGCAGAGTCGCCAGGCCGTGCGGCAGGGCGGTCGCTACCTCCTGCGCTCCGCTGCGCACCGCCGCGGCAGCGATCGCCGTGTCGTCCGCCTGGTCGATCCAGCCGGCGCCGATGTTCTCGCCGATGGTAGCCTGGAAGCGGATGAAGTTTTGGAAGACGGCGCCGATGCGCCCGTACCAGTCCTCCGGCGCTATCTCGCTCAGGTCGACACCATCAACCAGGATGCGCCCCGCTGTCGGTCGATAGAGACCAAGGAGCAGCTTGACGAGCGTCGTCTTGCCGGCACCGTTCTCCCCGACCAGCGCGAGACGCTCGCCGGGATGAATGGTGAGGCTGAGGTTGCGGAGCGCCGGTTCGGCACTGCCGGGATAGGCGAAGGAGACGTCCTCGAAGCGGATCTCCCGGCGCAGCGGACCGGCCAGCGGCAGTCCGGCCTGCTGGTCGAGGCGGGGTCCGTCGGTGAAGGCGAAGTAGTCCTGGACGTAGGGAAGGTCGGCGTAGATCGACGTCAGGCCGTAGCTGAGCACTTGATAGCTCGTCTGGAAACGCTCGATGGCGTAGAAGAGCGCAGCGGTCAGGCCAAGCCCGATGTGGCCGGTGGCGAAGAGCCAGACGCTCAGGGCGATCGTGCCGACGTAGGCGAGGGTGATTAAGCCGAAGCCCAGCCCGCTCAGCCAGGCGTCGCTGGCGGCGTAGGCGAGGCGCTCGTCGCGCAGCCGCCACCAGAGGTGCATGGCGTGATCGATCATCCAGCCACCGAAGCCAAACAGGCGCACTTCCGTCGCGGCGTCGCGGCCGATCAGCAGATTGATATAGGCGTTCAGGCGCCGTTCGTCCGCCGTCTGACGACGCTCGATCAGGCAGCGGCGGCGCCCCAGGTGCAGACGGATGAGTGCGCCGGGCGTGGTGCCCAGCGCTAGCAACAGCGGTAAGAGGGGATGGAAGCCGCCCAGGTAGACCAACAGCGAGCCGAGCGTCACCACTTCGGTGGTCGTGTTCCAGAGGAAGGCCATAGTCATGCTTAACCGCCCGGCCATGCCCTGGCGGGCGCGCTGCAACTGGTCGTGGTGTTCGGCCACCTCCAGCCGCTCCAGCGGCATCGCCTGCACCTGGCGGAAGCAGCGTTGCTCGATAGCTGCGACGAGCTTCCCCTGGAACCAGCTACTCAGGACCAGCTTCAGCCCCCCCCCGCTACTCCCGCCCAACACTCCTTCCAGGATGGCGAGCCCGGCCAGTGCCGCTCCCAACAGCAGACCGTCCGTCAGCGGCGCCTGGTGCTGCACGACCGCCTGGGCCGTGTCGATGAGCCGGCGCAGCAACTGGAGCTCCGCCAGCGCGAACAGCCCCGCTCCGGCGGTCAGCGCCAGGAGCAGCGTCGCCGCCAGTGGCTGGACCGACCAGATGAGCCGCGCCAAACGGCCAAAGGTGCGTAGCCGGCCGGCGAAGATATCCATCACCGTCGCTCGCTTTCCTGGTGCGTCTGCTCTCCGGCGGCAACACCATCCGGCCGGTACCAGGCGGCCTGGAGCCGGAACATGCGGGCGTATTCACCTTCCTCGGCCAGCAAGGACTCGTGGGCGCCTTGCTCGACCACTTCTCCCGCTCGTAGGACCACGATGCGGTCGGCCAGCCGGGCTGACCCCAGGCGGTGGGAGATGAACACCGCGCAGCGTCCCGCTGCTGCCGCGGCAAACTGTTCGTACACCGCCACCTCCCCGCGCGGGTCCAGCGCTGCCGTCGGCTCGTCCAGCACCACCAGTTGGGCGTCGCGCAGGTAGGCCCGGGCGAGGGCCAGGCGCTGCCACTGCCCCGTCGACAGGTCCGCCGCCCCCACAAACTCTTTGCCGAGCAAGGTGGCGTAGCCCTGGGGCAGGTCCATGATGACGGCGTCGGCGCCGCTCTGCCGGGCAGCCGCCACGACCGGCGCCGGCGCCGGTTCCTCCAGGAACCGCTCGCTCGCCAGCAGCGTCACGTCGGCGTAGGCAATGTTCTCCAGTGCCGTCGTCGGGTAGCGAACGAAGTCCTGGAAGATGGCCGTCGCCTGGCGCCGCCACACGGTCGGGTCGAGGGCAGTCAGGTCGACGCCGTCCACGCTGATGCGCCCCTCCGTCGGCTGGTAGAGGCCAAGCAACAGCTTGACCAGGGTGGTTTTTCCTGCGCCGTTCTCACCCACCAGCGCCACGTGCTCGCCCGCGCGGAAGGTGAGATTCACTCTGGAGAGCGCGGGACGGTTGGCGCCCGGATAGGTGAAGCTGAGTTGCTGGCAGCTCACGCCCTGCCGGAGCATTGGAGGGGCGGCACTGTCGCCAATGCCCGCCGCCCGTCCGCTTTCTCGTGTCGCCGGCTTGCCCGCTTCGCGCCGCACCTCCGGGCCGTTCCCTTCGCTTTCCGTCGGTAACGCCAGGAACTCACGCAGGTAGGTGACCGGCGCCCAGCGCTCCACCAGCCGCCCGATGCCGCCGGAGATTGTCCAGGCGAGCGAACGATAGCGACTGATGCCGTAGAGCAGGGCGACCAGGCTGCCGATGCTGACGGAGCCGCGCAAGGCCAGCAGCAGCAAGACGAGCACACTCAAGAAGCTCACCAGCTCCTGCAACGCCGTGCTGGTCACCTCTAGCGCAAACATGCGGCGCCGCCCGCTGACCGCTGCACCCTGATAGCGGTCGTAGGCACTTCGCCAGCGGCGCTCCAGCGCACTGGCCAGGCCGTAGAGCCGGAGTTCCGGAGCTGCTTCGCGGCTTGTCAACAGGCCGGCCCAGTAGTCCGCTTCCCGCCGGCTCGGCAGGTTGCCTCGCTGCCTGCTGGTAAAGGCGCTGGACGAGCGAGTGGCCAGCACGGCCCGCGCCGCGATCGTGGCCAGCAGCATCGCCGTGAGCAGCCAGCTGGCTTGCAGGAACAGGATCAGCAGACCCGCCGCCGCAATCAGGTTCGTCGCCAGCATGTTCAGGTCCCACAGCGCGTCCACCAGCGGACTCTGCAAAGCGATGCGGCCAGCGTCCAGCTTGGCGTAGACTTCCGACCGCTCGAAGGCGGCGAGCGGCAGCGCCACCGACTGTTGGAGAATGCTGCGTTGCATGGCCGCGTTGACGCGCTCCCGCAACAGGGCCGCCGCGTAGCCGCTGGCGGCGGGCGTGAGGCTGCGCAGCAGTGTGGCGATCAGCAGCGCGGTCAGCCAGGGTCTGGTGGGCAACCAGGGATCGACCGGCGCCTGCTGGACGATAACCAGCGCGTTAACGAGGCCGGCCATCGCCCACACCAGGAGTGGCGTGCTGAGTCCGCCCAGCACGCCTTGCATGAGCAACATGGCACTGGCGACGGGCGCGCGGGGGAACACCAGCCGGATGACGTAGCCGAGCTCAGCGCGTGCCGCAGGCAGACGCGAGGATAGGCGCTGCGCGCTGGCCAGCCACTGTTGCCACGCGCTCATTCCCCACCGCTTCTGCACTCACCGATTCTGGCGCCTGCGGCTAAATGGTACATCGGGCCACTGCACGGCATTTTTCGTGCCGCATGCCTGGCGCCACGTAGAAGGGTTCAATTTGATAGGAGATGCCCAGTTCCCGCTCCACTCTTTGACGTTGCCGTGCACGCGCAGGAATAGTTCCAGCAGCGAAGCGTGCGGTTCCGGCAGATTCAGGAGACGACCCGACCGGAAGGCGCCCACAACCTCCGTACCGCAGGCCGGACACTCCAGGCGGCTGACGATCAACTCAGCGGCGCAGGCCGGGCACTTGGTGGGCGTCGATGCAATATTTTGATCTGGAATAGCATAGGGCCCGTCATGAAATAACCGTCTCAGATTTGGAGGCACTACCAGCGGCGATACCTGCCGAAACTGCGATGGTTATTTTGTGACAGGCCCATAGATATACCATAACTTACTATTTTGTCAAGACGGGATCGATAAATAGCAAATCCGCCCTAAATTTCCGGGAGACTGGTAGGTTTTGGCGGCGGACTATTGGCCTCGCCCTGGGATCCGTAACTCCCGCAGTACAATACGGGCATGCGTCGCCAGGCAGTGCGCGAAAGCGCAAGGAGGCCGCGTCATGGACATGCCGCTTGATCCTCCTGCCGGTGAATCTAGGAACGATGGTACCGCCATGGCAGAGGAGCGTGCCATTCGCTTGCAGGCGTTGCAGCAGCAGCTCAGCCGTTGCCGCGCCTGCCAGGAAGCTGGCCTGTTGACGCGCGCCAATCCTGTCGTGGGGGAGCAAGGGCCGCGCAAGGTGCTCCTGCTCGGCCAGGCTCCTGGCGTACGCTCCAGCGCTGCCGGTATGCCATTCGCCGGACCCAGTGGACGCGTACTGGAGCACTGGCTTTTGCGGGCGGGTTTTGAACCGGGGGCGCTGCGTCGCGACATCTACCTCAGTTCCGTCACCCGCTGCGATCCCGGTCGGAGTGCATCGGGCGGCGGCGACCGGCCACCGAGCGAAGCAGAGCGTGGCCTATGCGCTCATTGGTGGCGCAGCGAGCTGGCCCTGCTGCGACCGCGCGTCGTGCTGCTCGCCGGCAAGCTCGCTATCGCCGAGTTCTACTCGCCAGGCCCGCTGGAAGCGCTCGTTGGGACCTGGCGAAAGGAAGGCGAGTGTTGGTTGCTGCCCCTCCCCCACCCCTCCGGCGTCAGCCGTTGGCTCAACGATCCGGCCCACCGCGCGCTCGTCGACAGTGCCCTGGCCCAACTGGCCGTCTGGCGTGTCACCTTTGCGCTCGATGAACCTGAAACTGACCTATAGATCGATAGTGGACATCGGCTCGGAAGAGCCGACGCTAAAAGGGGAAGCCACGAACACCCTGGCTGCCCAGGAAGCGCTTCGTCGCCTCTCGCACCTCGGCGGCATAGGCGCGCATCGCGTCTGGATCGGCCTGTGCCGTTTGCGCCCAGGGAGCATCTGGATTGAAGCCGATACGCTCCCGCCAGCCGCCCGCTTCGAAGATGGTCGGCAACCCCTGACGGCGCTGCTGCACCATTCGATCTTCCGAGAAATAGAGGTGCATGAAGGTCGCGGCGATAGGGTTTGTGGTCGCCCCGTCGACGTGCCAGACCGCCTGCTCAGCGGTCAGATTGGCGACCACCTGGGTTGCCAGATTATCCACCATCGCTGCCTGGTCGCGCAGTAATGCCAGCGCATCCATGGTTATCCTCCTTTGCTTTTTCAGCCCTACGCCATCGTCGGCAAGACAAACACCTCACCCCACGACAGACCGTCGCCTCTTGAGACGTTATACCGCATGCGAGCTACATCGCCGGTGCTGCGAATACCCTTCCTTGGCCATGGCAGGTTGGTACACTGACACGCAGTGTACTTTCCGGCAAGGAGGCGCCTCGTGCCCAACGTTCAACCTTGGATGCCACTCGATGTGTTGGCTCCACTCCTCGATCACCTTGCCATGGCCGACCTGCAAGATCGCACCCAGTGGCAGCAATGGCAGATTGAGCGCATCCGCGGCGGCGCCAATAACGTCCTGTATCGGGTCACGAGCGAAGAAGCCGATCTCGCCGTCAAGTTCACCATCCGCGATGCCCGCGATCGCGCCGGCCGGGAGTACGGCGCCCTCCTGGCCTTGCAGCAGGTCGGCCTGAACATCGCCCCCAAGCCGCTGCTGCTGGAACGTGAGCGCTTTCCGCAGCCCGTGGTCGTTCAGCAGTGGCTGGCTGGGACCGTCCTTGACGAGCCGCCGGTACACGACGAGGAGTGGGGCGCTTTGCTCGAGCACCTGTGCGCCATCCATTCCCTCACGCCGGACATGCTGAAATCACCGCTCCCACCGGTGGTGCTCACGATGCTGTCGGCTGCGGGAGGGCGGACTCGCATCCAGGAAAACGTGGATCGGATACCGCCCAACCAGCGGCCGAAATCCCTCCAAATGCTGCTTACCCACCTGGATCGAACAACCTTTCCCGCGTGGGGGCAGGTTCAGCCGCACCTCTGCCGGGGCGATTGCAACGCGAACAACTTCCTTCGCCGCACGTCAGGCTGGGCCTCCGTCGATTGGGAGTACAGCGGCTGGGGCGATTCGGCCTTCGAGCTGGCCGACCTCCTCACTGCGCCAAGCTTTCGCCAGATGACTCCGGCCCGGCGCCAGTGGGTGATCGATACGTACAGCGCCCGCAGCACTGACCCGGCGGTCGCCACACGCATCCGGACCTATTACCGCCTGATGCTGGTCTGGTGGGTGACGCGCTTTGCTCGCTCGCTGTACGAGATCCCCCTGGGACGCGATCAGCGCCTGGCGAGCCGATCACCAAACTGGCAAGAGGAGAACGAAGCGGCGTATGAATCGTATTTGCAGCGGGCCTGGGAGGCACTCTCGTAGAGATCCTCGGCGGCCGTGGAAACAGCCATGCTACGCGAAGCTCTCCGGCCACTGTTGTGCCTGGTGGATGACTGCGATGATCTCGACCGTCTGATCAACGACTCGATAGGCCACAGTGAAGGGGGTGCGCGGTACCACAAGCTCTCGCGTATCGACGATCTGGCCGGGATGTCCCATGAGAGGGTAGTCTGCCAGTCCCCTCACCGCTTCTCGGACGCGCTGGGCGACCTGGCGCGCGACGTTCGGACTATCGGCCGCGATGTAGCGAGTCTGGTGTCGAAGTTGCAGGCGGGCAGGGGTTGACCAGCGGACCCTCACCCCGCCGCGCGTTCCTACTGTGTCTCCGGCTCGAGGCCAAACTCCGACCAAAGCTCGTCCATCTCCGTATCGGTTGCGAAATCACCGGCGTCGGCGGCGCGTATGCCCTCCTCGATTTGGCTGATTTGCCAGCGCTGTACGTCGATAAATCGCCGGAGGGCTTCCGCGACGAGGAGGTTCCTATTCCGTCCGGTGGCCCTGACCAGCGCGTCGAGCTCACCTTTCACCTTTTGGGGAATTCGGGCCGTGACGGTCGTCGTTGGCTCTGCCATGGTCGTCATGTATCCTCCTTGATCCCGTCAGTGTACGACAGGATAGTATCTGTACACAGTCATGATACCCTTTTTCAAGATCGAGGCCATCCTGAGTCTTACGTGCCGTCAACCGCATGTGCTCATGCCATTCGCTGACGTGCCTAGGGTTGTAGTAACCTATCCGGTTGACGCCGTCGCCGCAACCATGGCACAATGCAATGCGTAGGCGCTTTGCATGCGTGATGGAAAGTAGGGACGATGCCGTCTCCCGAACTGCGCGCGTCCGACGCTGATCGCCAGGTCGTGGTGACCGACCTGCAACGTCACTATGCCGATGGCCGCCTCACCACGGAGGAGTTGCGTGAGCGCATCGGTCAGGCGATGGCCGCGCGCACCTACGCCGACCTCGACGGGCTACAGCGCGACCTACCGCGTACCGCCGTCAGTAACCCGGTCACCGCCACCGGCCGCCCGGTCATAGTGGCCGCAAGCAATAGTTCGCCTACTTTGGCGGATTGCCGGCAAGGGTTCCGCGCGCATGCCCTCTCCTATGCGTCGGTGATCTCCGGCTTGATCGTCATCTGGCTCTTGACTTCCCCAGGCGGCTACTTCTGGCCGGTCTGGCCCATGTTCGGTTGGGGCATAGGATTGGCCTCGCACGGCATCGCCTACCGCCTCAAGTCGGGCGACGCTGCCAAGCTCGCCGCCTGATCGCCGCACACTTCCGCCGCCGCGGCGTCTGCTTGCCCCTCGGTCGCTCCGTCTCCCGAGCACGTTTGGCACTAATCCCGAGTGGTACGGTCGGGTATTGACCGGGACGCTAAGTAAGGGTACCCTTACTTACGTCAGGCGTTGCCATCGTCACTGCGGTGTACAGCGCGTCAGAACAGTGTGAAAGGCCAAAACGTGCTCGGCAGTTTCTTGATCTTCTTGCGTGAGGGCATCGAAGGCAGCCTGATCATCACGATCATCTGCACCCTCCTGGCCGCCACCGGCCGGCGCGACCTGTTCCGCTGGGTCTTTGCCGGCGTCGGCGCGGCGTTACTGCTGGCCGGCGCCGGCGGCGTGGCGCTCTTTGCGCTCTCACGCAGTGCCTTTATCAATTCGGTGGCGCAAACCTGGTTCGAGACGGGCGTCTTTCTGCTCGCCGTCGTCATCCTGACCTACATGACGTTCTGGATGAAACGTAACAGCCGCAGCATGCGATCAGTATTGCGCACGCAGGTGAGTGCGGCTGTTGCCGGCCATTCGGCCCTGCCGTTGGCCTTGCTCGCCTTCGTCACCGTCGGCCGAGAGGCGCTGGAGACCGTCATCTTCCTGCTGGCCATTGCCTTTCAGAGTTCCGTCCAATCGCTGCTTGCCGGCGCGCTGCTCGGTCTGGCCGTCTCGCTGGCACTCAGTGTGGCGATCTACCGGGTCGGCCTGCGCCTCAACTACCAGCGCTTCTTCACCATCGTCGGGGCAGCACTCATGGTGGTGGCGGCCGGCTTGCTCGCCAATGCCGTCCGTAACCTGCAAGACCTGCACGTGCTGCCCGGCGGCAGCCGCGCCCTCTGGGATGTGAACTTTGTGCTGTCCGATCAAAGCACGCTGGGCGATATCCTGCACGGGCTCGTCGGTTACGCCGCGGCCCCCACGGCACTGCAGGTCGGCGCCTGGGTCACCTTCCTGACCCTCGGGTTGGCGGCGTTCTTCTCCCGGCTGGGACCACAATTGCCACGGCGTGGTACCTCCGCCGCCTAAGACACGCCCGCCGCTTGCGCAATGGCTACATTGTATAGCATGGTCCCAGTCACGCCAAGCGTCGGGACAATGCCTTCCCGCTGGAGCAGCCAGGTCTTCAACTCCATGCCTCCGCCGTAGCCCGTTAGCGTCCCGTTGCTGCCGATGACCCGGTGACAGGGGACAATGATCGGCACCGGGTTTGCCCCGTTCGCGGCGCCGACCGGGCGGACCGCCGCCGGCCGGCCGACCGCCCTGGCGACGTCGGCATAGCTGCGCAGTTCGCCGTAACCGATCTGTTGCAGGGCATGCCAGACTGCCACCTGGAACGGCGTCCCCCGTAGGTCCACGGCCATGCTGAAGGTCTGCAAGTCGCCCTCCAGGTAGGCTGTCAACTGTTCCGCCAGAGATCGCAGAGGCGCCGTGTCCCGGCGCACCTTCGCCTGCGGCAACCAGCGCACTGCCCACCGCTCACATGTAACAAACGGTTCAGCCGGGAACGTAAGCCGTCCAAGTCCGGTCGACGTCATTGCCGCCCCGAACAGCCCGAGTGGCGTCTTCAGTTGACCCAGAGTCACCGCATCGCCCCGTCCATCGCTGGTCTCCGCGCGACTGCCGTTGTGCTGTCCATCCATCTTGCTTCCTCCTCTGCTGTGACGTGCGTCAGGCTACGCCAAAGATATATTGCCGCATAGGCCCGCCAGGGGCGCCAGGCTTCGGCCCGCGCTGTCAGGCTGCGCATGTCGCTGCCCAGACCAAGGCGCGCCGCCGCCCGACGCAGCGCGAGATCGGTCACGGGGAAGGCATCGGGATCGCCCAGCGCCCGCATCGCTATATACGTGGCGGTCCAGGGGCCCACGCCCGACAGCGCCAGCAATTGTTGCTGCACCTGGTCGCGATTGGCCCCGCGGTCGAGGACCAGCGCGCCGCTCGCTACCAACTGCGCGAGCGCTCGCAGCGTCGTTGCTCGGCTCGGGAGGATGCCCAACCCCGCCAGGTCCGCCTCGGCGACGACCGCAGCGCTCGGGAAGAGGTGCGTCAACCCGCCCACCGGGTCCGGCAGCGGCGCCCCCAGGGCGGCGACCAGCCGGCTGCCGAGTGTCCGCGCGCCGGCCAGCGACACCTGCTGACCGAGCACCGCTCGCGCCGCCAGTTCCCAGCCATCGAACGCGCCGGGAACACGCAGGCCCGGTTGCGCCGCCACCAGCGCCGGGTCCGCGCCGAGCACGTCGGCAACAGGCTGGGGATCGACATCCAGATCGAACAGTTGCCGGCAGCGTGCGACTGCCAGGCCCAGATCGCGCAGGTCGTCCAGCCGCAGCCGAGCGACGACCTCGTTGGCACTCGGCGCCGGCTGTAGCTCCAGCACACCCACGGACTGGCCCAGGCTGATACTCCGCCGGTAGCAGCCGGCCGTAACGTCTTCAATCGCGGGGAGCGCCCGCCGGGCGAAGTGAGCGAGCAGGTCGTCACCGGCGAACGGAGGACGGTAGCGGAGACGCAACACCACCCAGCCCTGGCCGGCGTCGACGGGTCGCTCCCGCCGCCGCAGTTCGCCCGGCGGACAGCCGAAGGCCATCTGCATCGTCGCATTGAACTGCCGCACGCTGTTGAAGCCGGCCGCAAAGGCGACCTCCGTCAGTGCCATCTCGGTCTGATCTATCAGCAGCCGGGCGGTCTGGGCCCGGCGCGTCCGTGCCAGAGCCAGCGGTCCTGCTCCCACCGCCGCGACGAGTTCCCGATGGATGTGGCGCGTACTCACCGCCAGCCGTCTTGCCAGCCCATCCACGCCGTCGCTGTCGACGACGCCTTCAGCAATGAGCCGCAAGGCGCGCCCCACCAGATCCGCCCGTACATTCCAATCCGGCGACCCTGGCGCGCTCTCCGGCCGGCACCGCCGGCAGGCGCGGAATCCCGCCGCCTCGGCCGCGCCGGCCGAGACATAAAAGCGGACGTTCTGGGGCTGCGGTGTCCGTGCCGGGCAGATAGGCCGGCAGTAGATGCCGGTGGACGTCACCGCCGTGAAGAAGTGCCCGTCGAAGCGCGCATCCCGGCTCAGCACGGCCTTGTAGCAGTGGTCGAAGCTCAGTTCCATACCCAGAGTATCGCCGGTTCCATTCTGCATTGCTGGCGGTTTTCGGACATTGCCGTCGGCCCGCATGATCTCACCGCTGTTCCTTGACTGTATCACAAGGTATGATGCCTGTGTCACAAGGCCTGGCGGTAAAGAGCATGGTAGAGATGGAGACAATGACAATGTCGGCAGAATCGACGATGACCATGACGGCCCGCATTCCTCAGACGATGAAGGATGAATTGGACGCCTTGGCAAGGTCCACGGGCCGGAATCGGAACGCGCTGGTTCAGGATGCCTTGCGCCGCTTCATTGACCTGCAGCGATGGCAGATCGCGGAGATCGAAGCGGGTATCCGGGAAGCTGACGTCGGCATCTTCGTCAGTGATGAGGAGATGGATGCGATGTGGGCGGAATTTGGCCTTGAGCCTACTGAAATAACTGAGTCTGCGGGGTGAGGGTTCGTTGGGCTCCCCGTGCCCGGGATGGGTTCCGTCTCGAGACCCGCTATATTGCCCAGGATAGTCCAGACGCCGCTCGTCGCGTCGCGGAGCAGGTGCGAAGGGCTGCAGAAATTCTCGCCATCCATCCTCGTCTCGGCCGTGATGGTCGGGTTATCGACACGCGTGAGCTTGTCGTGCCCAACTCGCCATTTACCGTTGCTTACCGCGTCCGAGAGCAGTATGTTGAGATCGTGGGCGTCGTTCATCAGGCGAAGCGATGGCCGGAACACTTCGATTAAGAACATGTTCCCTGTGCCGCGTTTGACGTCCAAACGCCCATGCCGGATACTGCAACGTAGAGGCGACGACGGAGAGCGTCGGCATGGCATGGTCCCTGTAGAGATCCCGTGGTTGGTGCGAGCGGGTGGGACAGCCGGGCCGAGAATCACTCCTGAGCCGTCAGCCGAACGGGTCGCCACCGGGGCGTCCCTGGTAGGCGTGACCGGATCGGCTGCACGTTAGCGCGGCCAGGCATGCACACGTGCCGAAAGAGCGGGTTGTTCGCGGCAGCTTCTCCTGACGATAGGGCAGCAGGCGTGCAACCAAGCGGGGTGGTACCGCGGGATCATTGTATCTCGTCCCCTCAGTCATCTGAGGAGGCGAGTTTTTTTGTGCCTGGTGTACGACGGTCCGAGAGGAGTAGCGAGATGTTCGAACCGGTAGCAACGACGCTGGACCTGCCCGAGATGGAGCGGCGCTGCCTGGAATGGTGGGCGCAGCACAGTATTCAGGCGAAATATCTGGCGCGCAATGATCGCTCGGAGCAGCGCTTCAGCTTCATCGACGGGCCGATCACCGCCAATAACCCGATGGGTATCCACCACGCCTGGGGCCGCACCTATAAAGACCTGGTCCAGCGCTATAAGACCATGCAGGGGTTCCGCCAGCGTTACCAGAACGGCTTCGACGGCCAGGGGCTGTGGGTGGAAGTGGAGGTTGAGAAAGACCTCGGCTTCAAGAGCAAGCGCGACATCGAAGCCTACGGCGTCGCCAACTTCGTCGAGCGGTGCAAGGAGCGCGTGTACCGTTTCGCCCAGCGCATCACGGAGCAGACCGTGCGCCTGGGCAACTTCATGGACTGGGATCACTCCTACTACACCATGTCCGACGAGAACAACTACATGATCTGGACCTTTCTGAAGGTCTGCCACGAGCGCGAATGGATCTATCAGGGCCACGATGTCATGCCCTGGTGCGTGCGCTGCGGCACCGCCATCTCCGAGCACGAGATCGCCACCGAAGGCTATCGCGACGTCACCCACCGTAGCGTCTACGTGCGCTTCCCCCTGGCGGACCGCCCGAACGAGTACCTGCTGGTCTGGACGACCACGCCCTGGACGCTCACCGCCAACGTCGCCGCCGCCGTCAACCCAGCACTCACCTACGTCAAAGTGCAGCAGGGCGAGGCCTCCTATTACCTCTCCAAAGGCACCCTGAAGACGGCCCTGCACGGCCCTTTTCGCGTGCTGGAAGAGTTGTCAGGTTCAGCCCTGGTCGGTTGGCAGTACACCGGCCCCTTTGACAACCTGCCGGTGGCAGAGGGACTGGAGCACCGAGTCCTGGCCTGGTCCGACGTCGGTGAGGCGGAGGGCACCGGCATCGTCCACATCGCCCCGAGCTGCGGTAAAGAGGACTACCACCTCTGGAATAAGATGCTTAAGGAGCAAATTAGCCGCCGACCAGGGTTCCTGACGGACGCTGAGATGCCTCCGGCGGAGTTTGAATACGGCGAGAATCGGCAGTGGAACGTTGTGGGAAGCGCTCCCATTCCTTCGCCCATCGACGAATCGGGCATCTATGTGCCCGGCTTCGGGCAGTTCAGCGGGATGGCGGTGGGCGAGGTCAGTGAGCCGATCTTTCAGTCGCTGGAGCAGCGCGGCTTCATGTACCGGGTCCATCCGTACCAGCACCGTTACCCGTTCTGCTGGCGGTGTGGCAGCGAATTAGTCTTCCGGTTGGTGGACGAGTGGTTCATCGCGCTTGATGAAGTGCGGCCGCAGATCATGGCGATCACGGAGCAGATCCGCTGGATCCCCGGCTTCGGTATGGAGCGGGAACTGGACTGGCTGCGCAACATGGATGACTGGATGATCTCCAAGAAGCGCTACTGGGGCCTCGCCCTGCCGTTCTTCCCCTGCCGACAGTGCGGCCACCTGGAGGTGATCGGCAGCCGAGAAGAGTTGGAGCAGAAGTCGGTCGGTCCACTGGCGCCCATGCCATCGCCGCACCGGCCCTGGATCGACGCCGTGCGCATCCGCTGTCCGCAGTGCGATCAGACCGTCTCTCGCATTCCCGACGTCGGTACCGTCTGGTTGGATGCCGGCATCGTGCCGTTCTCCACGCTGGACTATCGCACCAACCGACCCTACTGGGAGGAGTGGTTCCCGGCGCAGTTCATCACGGAGTCCTTCCCCGGCCAGTTCCGTAACTGGTTCTACTCCATGCTGACGATGGCAACGGTGCTGGAGAACCGTCCGCCCTTCCAGACGGTGCTGGGGCACGGCCTGGTGCGCGATGAGCAGGGCCGGGAGATGCACAAGAGCTCCGGCAACTCTATCGACTTCGATGACGCCGCCGAGCGCGTGGGGGCCGACGCCATCCGCTGGCTCTACATGGGTGGCAACCCGGCTAACAATGTCAACCTGGGCTGGGAACTGTTCACCGACGTCACCCGCAAACTGTTGACGCTCTGGAACTCCTACAGCTTCTTTGTCACCTACGCCAACCTGGATGGCTACGATCCACGCCAGCCTGCGCCGCTGGTGGCCGAGCGCCCGGCGCTGGATCGCTGGCTGCTGGCGCGTTTGCAGCAGGTCGTCGGCCTGGTGACGGCGCGGCTGGACGACTACGACATCGCCCCTTGCGTGCGCGAGATCGAGCGCTTCGTGGACGACCTGTCCACCTGGTATATCCGCCGCGGGCGTCGTCGCTACTGGAAGAGCGCCGCCGACGCCGACAAGGCAGCCGCCTATGCGACATTGCACCAGACGCTGGTGACGCTCGCCCAGTTGCTTGCCCCCTTTATGCCCTTCCTGGCAGAAGAGCTCTACCGCAACCTGGTTACGACCTGGGACGGGAATGCGCCGGAGAGCGTCCACCTCACCGACTGGCCGAAGGTGCAACCGGAACTCCTGGATGCCGAGTTGCTGGAAGCCATGGAGTTGGCACGAACCATTGTCGAACTGGGCCGCGCCGCCCGCAGCCGGGCGGCAGTCAAAGTCCGCCAGTCGTTGTCGCAGGTGCTCGTCGCGCTGCCGGCCGGTCGGAGCCGAGCGGACCTTTCCCCTTTGCTCTCCCACGTCCGCGAAGAGCTCAACGTCAAGGAAGTACGCCTGGTCGAAGGAGCCGGCGAGATCCACGATATCACCGTGCAGCCGAACCTGCGCGTGGTCGGTCCGAAGTACGGTCAACGCGTGCGCGAACTGACGGCGGCGCTGAAGAACGGGCCCGTGGAGCTTCGATCCGACGGCACCGTCGTGGCCGGCGAATTCACCCTCTCGCCGGCTGAAGTCAACCTGCTCGCCAAACCACGCGCCGGCCTGGCCGTGGTGGAAGGTGGCGGCTACGTCGTGGCCCTCGACACCACGGTGACGCCCGACCTGGAACTGGAAGGCCGGGCCCGCGACCTGGTGCGCCGCGTCCAGATGCTGCGCAAAGAGGCCGGCCTGGAACTGCAGGATCGCATCATGCTCGGCTGGCAGGGTGGCGAAGAACTGGCCGGCGTGCTGGAAGAGTGGGGCGACTACGTCCGTCAGGAGACGCTGGCGGAAGCGATCCTGGCCGAGCCGGTTCCCGGCGGCATCACCTGGCGCGGTCCGCTCGGCGGCGAAGAGGTCGAGCTATCGCTGGTGCGATCGGGGGCGCCAGGGCGGGCGGAGTGACGGTTATGGGTTATGGGATATGGAGGAAGGACAACGCCATGGCACGCATCGCCATCATCGGTACTGGGCGGATGGCCAGTGGGCTGGGCAGCGGTTGGGCGCGCGCCGGTCATGCTGTCGTTTTTGGGTCACGATCGCCGGACGCGAAGGGCGAACTGCAGTCGCGGACGAACAACGCGACGGTGACAACGCAGGAGGCGGCGCTGACCGACGCGGAGATTGTGGTGCTGGCTATGCCGTTCCCAGCGGTCGAGCCGTTTGCCAGGGCGAACGCCGCCCAACTGCGGGGCAAAGTGGTCATTGACATTTCGAACCCGTTTTCCCACCTGCCCGACAACCGGGTGGCGGGGGCGGAGTTGACCGCGGCGGCGATCGGCGCGGATGCCCACGTTGTTGCGGCGTTCAAGGCCAACTTTGCCGGCACGCTGGCGGAGCCCGTCGACCCGAAGGGTATCCAGCGCGATGTCCACTATGCAGGTGATAGCGACTTGGCCAAGACGCTGGTGGCCCGCCTCATTGTCGATCTCGGCTTTCAGCCGGTCGACTGTGGGGCGCTGCACAATGCGCGCATCATGGACGGCATGGTGCCGCTCATCCTGGAACTCGACCGCCTGCACGCCGGCGGTGCGATGCACTCCTCCTGGAAACTGTTGACGTAAGCGGAGAACCAGGAAGGCGCAGCGTTTGCGCTCCGTTTCGGTCCAACCTGCAGACACTCTCGGGGGATAGTCGGATTCTCACGGTACAATGCTGGACGAGAGAGGCGCAAGGGGGCGAACATGACGCTGGGTACTTTGGGCCGGGAGGGACAGATCACCGTACCGAAAGAGGTACGTGATGTGCTGCACCTGGCCATGGGCGATCAGGTGCTCTTTGTTGTCGATGATGGGCACGTGACGTTATATCCGATGCCAAGAAGGAACCTGATGAGTCTGCGTGGGCTTGCGCAAGGGCGGCGCCCATTTCCCGGCCGGGAGGCGGAGCGGAGCGCCGCTTATGCACAGGCTGCGCGCGAAGCGCACGTCGCTGCCGACGAGTAGAGGTAACGGCCCGTGCGCCGCATCGACGCCAACATTATCCTACGCTTCCTTACAAATGAGCCACTCCATCAGGCAGAAAGGGCGGCGCGCCTGTTTGCCGCCATCGCCGCGGGCCACGACGAAGTTCTGGTCGAGGATGTCGTCCTAGCAGAGGTTGTCTGGACACTGGCCTCCTTCTACCGGATGACCAAAACTGAGATCGCTACGGCGCTGCTCGATCTCATGTCAGGGCCGGGAATGAAAAATGCCGACAAACAGTCGATCCTTTTGGCGCTCGTGTTGTACCAAGAGAAGAACATCGACTTCGCCGATGCTCTTCTGGCCGCCAAGGCGCTGACGCACGATGAGCCGGAGATCTACTCCTTTGACCGCGACTTTGATCGTGTTCCGGGATTGAAGCGCCGGGAACCGGATTGAAGGAAGGGAAGTCACCATGGTCGCCCTGCAGCCGTTTCGAGGTCTGCGCTATAACCAGACGAAGGCTGATGCGCTGGAGCATCTGCTGGCGCCGCCCTACGACGTGGTGAGCCCCGACGAACGCGAAAGGCTGGTAGCAAGCAGTCCCTTCAACGTCATCCAGATTGAACTGCCCATGGGCGATGACGACCGCTATCGGCGGGCGGCAGACCTGCTGGCCGGCTGGCGGCGTGAAGCCATTTTGACGCAGGAGCACGCACCAGCCCTCTATGTGCTGGAGGAATGTTTCAGCGTCGACGGCATAGAGTACCGTCGCCTTGGCGTGCTGGCCGCCGTCACCGTCGAGCCGTGGAGCAGCGGCGCGGTGTTGCCGCATGAGCACACCATGCCTGGTCCCAAGCTCGACAGGCTGCGGCTGCTGCAAGCGACGCAAACCAACATCAGCCCGATCTTCCTGATGTTCGACGACCCAACGGGGGAGATTCGCGCCATGTTGCAGACGGTGACGGCGCAGGAACCGGTGACGACGGTGCAACTCGACGCCGATGCCATCCCCCACGCGGCGCGGGAGAGTCGGCTGTGGCCGGTGACGGAAGCGCAAGTGCTCGCCAAACTCCTACCGGTGTTCGCTGCCTCCCAGGCGTATATCGCCGACGGCCATCACCGTTACGAAACGGCCCTGACGTACCGCGAGGAGCAGCGGCAGGCGCATCCTGAGGCGCCGGATGGCCCCTGGGATGCCGCCCTCGTGTTCCTGGTAGCTGTCGAAGATCCGGGGCTGGTTGTGCTGCCCATCCACCGTATCATTCGCAAGGTCGCTGCCGCTCGGTTGGATCAACTGCCGGCCGGCCTGGCGCAGCTCTACGACCTCGACACGATCCCCCCGGAGACGCCGCTGGACTCGGCGCTGCAACGCTTGCGCCAGGCCGGCGCGGGAGCGCTGTTGCTGGCGGGCTTGCCGTGGGGACTGACCCTGGCTCGACCGCGTAGCGACCTGGCGGAGGCACTGCCGGCGGATCGCGCCGCTTCCTGGCGCTCGCTGGACGTCAGCACCCTGCACAGCCTGGTTCTGGAGCCGTTGCTCGGGCTGGGCGAGGACGAAATCCGCGGCGAACAGTACGTACAATACACGCGCGATGCGGCGGAGGCGGTGCAGAGCGTCCGAAATGGGCAGGCGCAACTGGCGGTGCTGCTGAACCCGACGCGGCCGGAGCAGGTCTGCGCCGTCGCCCGCGATCACGAGCGCATGCCGCAGAAATCGACCTTCTATTACCCGAAGCCGCTCACCGGCTTTGTGCTCTATCCGCACGATCGCTAAAATAGCCCGCGAAAGGAATGTGACATCATGGCAGGCAATCTCCTCGAAATCTTCACCAACTGTTACGGCCGCTACGGCGTGGCGGCGGCGCTGGAGTTGGTACCCAAGCTGGGCCTCAACCATATCGAACTGGCGATGCGCGCGCACGGCGGACAAGTGATCGTGCCGACCGATGTCGTCGCCGGTGAGGACATGGGCCTGGAGCGCGAAGCGCAACTGCGCCAGGCGCTGCGGGACCATGGCGTGCAGGCGATCACCGGCAACGGCGGCGACAACATGCGTGACCCGGCCGGCGTCGCCCGCTTCAAGGCGCGGCTCGATCTGGCTCAGCGCCTCGGCATGCGTCTCGTCATCGGCAGTGGCGGCGAAGCGACCGAAGAGGATCGCCCGGCGCTGATGGCGACCCTGCGCGGTATCGGCGACTACGCGGCAGCACGCAGCCTCACCGTCTGCCTGGAGACCCATCCCGGCGTCACCAACAACGCTGCGCAGATGTTGCGTACCATGCAGGAGTTGCAGCACCCGGCGGTACGCCTGAACTTCGACACTGCCAACATCCTCTATTACAACGAGGGCGCCGATGTCCTGGCGGAGTTGCGCAGCGTGCTGCCGTACATCGGCCACGTCCACCTGAAGGACAGTCGAGGACGGCTGCGCGACTGGTACTTCCCAGCTCTCGGTGAGGGCGGCGCCGTCGATTTCGCCGCCGTCGGCAACATCCTCAACGATGGCGGCTTTTTCGGTCCCTTCAGCATCGAACTGGAGGGCATCCAGGACGAGCCGGAGCTGACGCTTGACGAGCGGCAGGATCGCTTGCAGCGCTCGGTCGACTACCTGCGCAAGGTCGGGTTTCTCTAGGGTAAGGCAAGACGACGTGCCGCTTGATTAGTCTCGTTGCCGGTCTGGCCTCGGCCGACGGCGGTGATGGAACTTCTCCAGCTCCCGGATGCGTGCCAGGTCCGCAGCGGATGGTTGCGCATCCGGCTCCTTCGGCAGTGCTGGCGACGAGAAAACGTCGCGTAACGCCACATGGATCGCTGGAAATAGTGGGCTTGTGATAGCATCCTCTCGGTGAAGGACGAGCTGCTTCACATAACGACCGCGGACCAGATTGAAGCGAAGAAGTTCCTGGCTGGCCGGATCAATGATCCAGTAGGCGCTCACCCCGAAGTGCTCGTAGGTGGAGAGCTTCTCCTTGAGATCGCGCTCGATGGATGTGGGGGACAGGATTTCAACGATGAGATCGGGGGCGCCAAAGCAACCAGTATCGGTGACGATATGGGCATGATCCGTGCGGACGAAGAGCAGATCGGGGAGCGTCGCGTTATATTCGTCGAGGACCACATCGAACGGCCCCAGGATGAGTTCGCCGATACCGGCATCCTGCGCTCGGCGCAGTTGGGTGTAGAGCGCGCCGACGATCTGCTGATGGCGACGGGTGGGCGCGGCGCGGGTCACAAGCACCCCGTCCAGGATCTCGTAGAGGATGCCATCATCCGGTAGCTCATCGAGCTCAGCATAGGTAATTCGATGCCTGGCCAGTGTCGCCATAGCGGCCTTCCCTTTCCAGCGGGGTGGGCATGGGGTGCAAACGCACGTCCGGCCCTCCGTCGTTTCATGTGGCGATATATGGCAGGAACTGTCCCCGTCGCGGGTAGGGTAACACGCAGCCGGTACCATGGTCCAAGAGGAGCACGGCGTATGTTCGATCCCGCGCAGGAGACGGCGGCCATCAAGGCGCTCGCCCTGGAGTTAGGCTTCGATCTGGTTGGCATCACGACCGCTGAGCCCTTCCCCTCGCTGCAGGAGCTACTCTTGGATCGCATCCGGCGTGGTCTGATGGGCGGCCTGACCTGGTTCACTGCCGAACGGGCCGCCGTCTCGACCGATGTGAAGCAGTTGGTGCCTAGCGCCCGCTCCATCATTTCGCTGGCCATGTCGTACCTGGGACAGGAAATGTACGTTCCAAGTTCACCTGGAACGCCGCGCGGACGCGTGGCGCGCTATGCCTGGGGGCGCGATTACCACCCGCTGCTCCTGGGACAAACAGCGCGTTTCATTGAACAACTGCGCTTGCGCTACGGTCACACCGACGCCCGCAAAGGTATGGTCGATACGGCGCGCATCGTGGATAGGGCGGTCGCGCAACGGGCCGGCGTCGGCTGGTACGGCAAGAACACCTGCATCCTCACCCATAGCCTTGGCTCCTGGGTGCTGCTGGCGGAGGTGGTCACAGACCTGGACCTGGTACCCGACCGGCCATTGCGCACGAACTGCGGCGCCTGCAGCCTCTGCATGCCGGCCTGCCCTACCGGCGCGCTGATTCACCCCGGCGTCATGGATGTCGGCAAGTGCATATCGTACCTCACCATCGAAGAGCGCGGCAGCATCGCCCCAGACTTGCGGCCGGCGATGGGGGACTGGATCTTCGGCTGCGATGTCTGCCAGGAGGTCTGTCCGGTCAACACGAAGGCGCCGGCAAAGGCGCGCCCGGAGTTCAGCTCTTCCCACGGCATCGGGCCGAGCCCGGAACTATTGCCCCTCCTGACGCTGACGCAGCCGGAGTTTTCGGCGCGCTTTGCCGGCACTCCCATCAAACGAGCCAAGCGCAGTGGGCTGTTGCGCAACGTCTGCGTAGCGCTCGGCAACATCGGCGACCCTGTCGCCATTCCAGCGCTGGGCGCGGCGTTAGCTGGTGATCCCGCGCCGCTCGTGCGGTCCCACGCTGCCTGGGCGCTGGGCCGCTGGCACACGGCTGAGGCCCGGCGCCTTCTTGACGTGGCGCGCCAGCGGGAGAGCGAGGCGCTGGTGCTCGTGGAGATTGAGACGGCACTGGCGAGGTAAGTGTACTGCCTCTTCTACGACGCCGCAGCCGGCGGCAGGACCTCTTGCCCGTTCTCGCGCAGGTAGTTCGCCACAGGGGCGAGCCAGTCTCCGTCGCCGAGGAGCAGCCAGCGGTGCTGCGCTTCCATCCAGCGTAGCGTCAGCAACTCGCGCTGGATGCGGATCAACCAGGCCTCCGGGTTCGCCTGCCAGCGCTCGTCACCGAGGCCGACATCACCGGGTCGCATTTCTTCGTCGGGATGGAGCAGGCCATGCTCCGGACTGATGATGAGGGCGGTGTCCGCCTCCCGGATCGCGCGCTCCCACGAGGCCGCAAACCCGTTGGTCGCTCGGCACATCAGGTAGGCCGGGCCGGCCACCGACATTGCAGGCTGCGCACAGCCGACCAGAGCGAACGTCGCCACAACATCCTCCTATCACGCCGAACCGTGTCACGCGCCGCGCCAGGTAGTATTCTACATGCCACGCCCGCGGCTGTCTCTCCGCCTCCTGCCTATGGACCAGGCAATGGTGACAGGGTCGGAGCGCCGCCAGATGCCACATTAGATCGCCAGAAACAGCCGCGCCGGATCGTCCAGGAGACGCTGGAATCCGTGGTACTCGTAGAAGGCGGCGGCGGACGCATCCTTGGCATCGACGATGAGGGCAAAGACCCCGACCAGTTGCTGGGTCTGCCTGGTCCGCAGGAGTGCGTCGGCGAGGAGCACGGCGCCCCAGCCCTGCCGGCGGTAGCGCAGGTCGACTGCCAACCGACCGAGGAGGATGGCTCCGATACTCTGGTAGCGCGGTAACCGCTTGGTGACGGCGTCCGGCAGGGCTGTCCGCGCCAGCGCCGCCGCAGAGAGGGTGTAGTAGCCGAGGATCCTGCTCCCTTCACAGAGTACATAGCAGCGCGTCGTTTGTCGGCGCTGCTCCTGGCCTGCTTGCTCCCGAAGGAAACGGTCCAGGGCAGGAACGCCGGACGAAAAGGCAGCTCGGTCGTGGTCGGTGAGCGGTTCGATCCGGGTCACGAAAGACGACGCGAATGCTCTGCTAAGGCACGCTGGAGCGCTTCGTTGACCGTTGGGGGGTGCGCGATGGCGTCCAGCAAGCGGCTCCAATCGCGCTCTGACAGGTAGACCGTGTGTTGGGTGCGAATGCGTTCATCGGCAGCCTGGAGGGCGGCCTGGATGACGAACTCCGACAGGCTCCGATGCTCCAGCCCGGCGGCGAGCTGGAGACGATCCTTTTCCTCTCTGCTGAGGCGCGCTTCCAGGCGTGCCTGGGGTGAGCTAGTGGCCATAGGCGTTTCCTCCTCCTCCATCGTACGGCATGTGTACGGTAACGTCAAGGAGCAGTTCGCGGCAGTGCTGGTCAGGTGGCTTCGCGTGTTCGCGGTTCGTTCACGCGCACGTACTCTGTCATGCGGTAAGCGATGTCATCCTGCAACTGGGCGGTGAGGCCGCCGTCGACGGCGATGGCCTGCCCGCTAATGAAGGTCGCTTCGTCGCCTGCCAGGAACAAGGCGGTATTGGCAATGTCCTGGGGTGTGCCGTAGCGGCGCACAGGATACACTTCGGCGTTGAAACGGGCGCGTTCCGGCTGTTCAACACCCATTCGATTCTTCTCGGTAACAATAAGGCCGGGACAAATGCAGTTCGCGCGGATGCCCTGCGGTCCGAAGTCGCAGGCGACCTGCTTCATCAGCAAGATTAGCCCCCCCTTGGCCGCCTCGTAGGCTGCCGACCGGCGAGCCGCCAGCAGGCCGTGTACCGAGGAGATGGAGATGATGGAACCGCCGCCGGCCGCTATCATCGCTGGAATGGCGTACTTGCAGGTGTAAAAGGCGGCGTCCAGGATGGTGCCGCGGCCCAGTTCCCAGTCGGCCAGCGGCATGTCGACCACCGTGCCGCCCTTCCAGGCGGCGGCGTTGTTCACCAGCACGTCCAGGCGTTGGAAATGGGTGGTCGCTGCCTCGACCAGGGCCTGCACCTGCTCCGGGCGGCTCACGTCGCACAGCCGGCAGATGGCGCTGCCGCCGGCCGCTGTGATTTCTTCCACTGTTGCCTGGCCACCGTCATCTTTGACGTCGCCGATGACGACCCAGGCCCCCTCTTGCGCGAAAGTGAGGGCGATCTGGCGGCCGATACCCTGTGCCGCTCCGGTGACGATGGCGACTTTGCCTTGTAGACGCATGGGCATCCCTTCTTAACGATGGCGTAACCGGCACGGGTGACGGTTACAAGCGCACGAACTCAGCGTCCGCCGACGTGTGACCAGGCGAGCCAGTCCGGCAACTCGTCCAGCGCCATTCGCCGGGCAAGTTCCTGTTTGCGGAAAGCCAGCATGGCTCGATAGCTCGGCAAGTTGATCGGGTCGGTCGTCATAATGTAGGCATCCTCGTTGTTGTCGATGTAATAGCGAACGCGCATGCCGGTCTGTTGGAACCCGTATTTGCGGTAGAGGTTCTGGGCAACGGTGTTGGACACGCGCACTTCCAGCGTGAGCCGTTTGGTGTGTACGCGGTAACCGAGGTCGATCAGACCGACCAGGAGGAGTTCCCCAATACCCTGACCGCGATAGGCGTTCCGGACGGCGATGGTGGTGATGTGCGCCTCGTCCGGTGTCTTCCAGAGGCCGCCATGGCCGATCACCGGGTCACGCGGCCGCTGCGGCGGGCGGTCGATGCCGGCCAGGGGGAGCAGCGAGAACGGGAAAGGCCGGCGGTCACGCACGTGGGCGGAGATTGCTGCGGGGGGTGGCGTCAGGTCGGGTTGCAGGCCCCGGCGCACCACCAGGTAATGGGCTTGCTTGTTGACGCGCAACTCGTGCCGGTAGGTGCTGGAAGGCCAGGGCAGGCTGAAGGCCTCGTTCTCGACGGCGGCTACTTCATCCAGATCGGCCAGACGCATGCGGTCGAGGTACACGTCTGGCACGCTGACGCTTCGTTGCTCATAGAGCAGGCCGTCTCCGGCCGACTTTGCCACCCGCAGTCACACAATTCCCATGCCGACGCCACCGCATAAATTATAGGAGCGGCAAGCGGCGGCGTCAACGCCAACGAGCAAACAGGCTGGCGGCGCTACAATGCCGCCAGCACGCCCATCAGGAACCGATAGGCCCGGTTTGCCTCGGCGTCGACAGCTTCCACCGTGTCGTGGGCGGCCAGGGTCTCGATAATGCAAGGGCCCTGGAAGCCCTGGTCGCGCAGGATGCGGAAGACTGTCGGGAAGTCGACGTCTCCGTCCCCCGGTGTCACGTTTACCGAGCCGCGCAGCCCGCCGGTCTCATCTTTGATGCACATGGCGACGCAGTAGGGCGCCAGCTCGGCCAGCCGGGCTTCCGGTCGTTCGTTGGCATAGTGCAGCAGGTTGCCTGGATCAAAGCAGAAACGGTATGCCGGATGGTCGACAGCCTTGAGCAGGCGCAGGCAATCTTCTGCCGTGGTCGTGATGCCACCGTGCGGCTTCACGGCGATCGTCACGCTCTGCTCCTGGGCATAGGGCGCCAGCCGGCGCATGAGCGCCTGGTAGGAGTCGAAGTTCTCCGGTCGCGTGCCCATTTCCAGTAAATAGGGAACGCCCAGGCCCGCAGCGAGGTCGACAAGGCGGCGGCCTGTGGCGTAGGCAACGTCGTCCCCGTACACGAGCGGGATGCTGGAGGGCAGCATCGCCAGGTGGAGTCCGTGCGCCTCGATAATGCTCCGTAGTCGTTGCGCCTCGTCCAGCGGCGTTTGCGCGTTGATGATCGCCGGCGCCTGACCCTGGAGCAACACATACTCGCGGAAGCCGGCGGCGGCGATGCCCTCCAGCGCGCGCTCAAAGGGGAACTTCACATACGGTCGATTCATACAGCCCAGGGGCAGGTTCACACTGATCTCCTCGCAAAGGCCGGACACTCCGGCCAGCCATGCCCATGCTGCCCGTTGCGCCCGCAATCGTCAAGCAAGCACGGCCGGCGCGGTACAGTTGTAGTAGGAGGTATTGCTCATGATTGCCCAAAGTCCACAAGCGCCGACCGTTGCCATTGATCCGGCCACCGAGATGGGCGGTATCGCCCTTACGGTCGCCGACCTGGAACGCTCGGTCACCTTTTATACCGCTGCGCTCGGCTTTCGCCTGCAACAGCGAACCGAGTCGGACGCCGTCCTCGGCGCAGGCGAGACGCCGTTATTATTACTCCGTCAGCAGGCTGGCGCACGGCCCTGGCCCACCGATGGCGTCACCGGTCTCTATCACTTCGCCATCCTGCTACCGACGCGGGCCGACCTCGGTCGCTGGTTGCGCCACTACCTGTCGCTGGGGTTCCCCTTGCCCGGTCAGGGCGACCACCTGGTGAGCGAAGCGCTGTATATCCGTGACCCGGATGGCCACGGCATTGAGGTCTACCGTGACCGGCCTCGGTCGGAGTGGCACTGGTCGAACGGCCAGGTGCGGATGGCGTCGGATCCGGTGGATATCCGCGGTTTGCTCTCCGATGCCGCACAGGAGGGTCAGCCCTGGGCAGGACTGCCGACAGGGACTCGCCTCGGTCACGTCCACCTGCAGGTTGGCGACATCCCCCAGGCAGCAGCCTTCTATCACGATGTCCTGGGGTTCGATATCGTGGCGCAGATGCCGCAGGCCCTCTTCGTCTCAGCCGGGGGTTATCATCACCACCTGGGGCTGAACACCTGGCACAGTCGCGGCGCCCGTCCGGCTCCCGCGGACACGGCAACTATCCGTTACTACACCATCTCCCTGCCCAACGCCGCCGCACGCGACGCAGTCGTCGCCCGCCTCGCTGCCGCCGGACACGAGACGCAACAACTGGGCGACGCCATCACGGTACGCGATCCCTGGCAGAACACTATCGTGCTGCACGTTGGCGTGCTGCCCCCGCCCGCTCGCTGAGGTCAGCCAGCGGGCGAGGTCCCGAGTAAGTGGAGGAAGTCGGCAGCCTTGGACGTGCGCGCGGCTGCCGCCATCGTCATTTTCGTGCTGGCGTTGCTCGGCATCCTCGTGCGGCCGCGAGGTCTCTCCGAGGCCGTCTTCGCCCTGGTGGGCGGCGTGCTCATGCTTGGCATCGGGGTCGTTTCGCCGGGGCAAGCAGTCGAGAAGCTGGCGGGGAACTGGAATGTCTTCATGTTCTTCCTCGGGCTGTTCACAATCTCGTCCGTTGCTGACCTGGCCGGGGTTTTCGATTGGCTGGCTGATCGTGCAGCTCGACTCTCCGGCGGCAGTGCTCGGCGCTTGCTTATCAATGTCTTTCTCCTGGGGGCGTTGGTCAGCACCGTCCTCTCCAACGACGCGACGGTGCTCATCCTGACGCCGGTGGTGCTGACCCTCGTCACGCGGCTTGGCTTGCCGGCGCGTCCCTATGTCTTTGCCTGTGCCTTCATCGCCAACGCCGCCTCCTTCACCTTGCCCGTCTCCAACCCGGTCAATATCGTCGTACTGACGGCCTTCCCGGTGCCCTTGCCGGCCTACCTGGTACACCTGCTACCGGCTGCTGTCGTGTCCATCGCGATAAATCTGCCCGTCTTTCTGCTGCTGTTCCGGCGTGACCTGCGCGGGCGGTTTGTCCCCGATCAGGTGGGCGAAGTGGAGGCGGTCAGGCAGTTCCCGGCCTTTTTTCGCAGCGTCGTCGGCTGGCTGGCCGTTACCGTCGTGGTGTACGTACTGGCGGCGATCCGGGAGTTCCCGTTGGGGTTGGTTGCCTCAATGAGTGGCATCGGCCTGGTGGCACTGGCGCTGGGTTTCGGGCACATCTCCTGGGCGCGGCTGGCGCGGGAGATATCCTGGCCGCTGTTTGGTCTGGTGGCCGGCCTGCTGGTGCTCATTCAGGGTCTGGAGAACGTGGGGGTGACGCCGCTGTTGGCGCGCCTGTTGTTGATCGGCGGTAATGGCAAGGTAGCCGGCGCCTTTGTATCGGTGGCCACGGCGGCCGTAGGCAGCAACATCATGAACAACTTGCCGGCCACCTTCGTCCTGACGGCAACCATAGGGCACGTGTCGGATGCCGCGTTGCGCAACGTGCTCGCCTACGGCACGATCATCGGCGCCGACCTCGGTCCCAACATCACCGTCGTCGGCTCACTCTCCACGATGCTCTGGCTGCTGATCCTGCGTCGGCGCGACGTGGAGGTCTCGGCGCTGGACTTTATCAAGCTCGGTGCGCCGGTGACGCTGCTCATGCTGGCCGTCTCCGCCGGCATTCTGGCGCTCACGGTCGCCTGACTACTCCCTCTGCCAAGCCGCACGTGTGCCTGCAAGGACTCGTCGCCAATCCTGCTGATGTCGTTTGCGCGGCTGCACACCGAGTTCTTCAATGGCCGTCTGAATGACGTCTTCCAGCACAACCCTTCCCGTAGCGACGTGAACCCTGCGCAGGGGAGAATCAGCACTGAGTGCGACGTCACGAATGTGGAGATGGGGATGTCGTACGCGACTCCCGATGGTGGGATGCCAGTGGTAGGCGAGGAACTCGTCATCCGCCTCATTGCGGAGGGAATAGATATACTCGTCCGGCCTGATGACCCACTCGCCGGGAGGTTTGGAAGCACGTATGATGGAATAGCGCAACGCAGCGTTAAGTTAGGATGGCCGGTCGGCGCTCCAATCGCGACGGTTGGCCCCGATTGAGCTGTGCTGTATGAGGTTGCCCCATCGAATGGTAGCCGCCCGACGTAACCTGGACGATATCCTGGGTAACGCAATCCACAGCCCGCTGTAGCTGTTCGAGGAAGGCGTTCACCGCCTCCGCTTCGCTCTTACCGGACAAGGGGAAGGAGGAACGCGACGTCCATTATTCCTGGTTGATCAGGATCGTCGCCAAACTCCTTTGCATCCCACTTGCGGAGAAACTCGGCGCCGCTCATCTTAAGATGACGGCGCGCCGCCTCATCAAAGATGGCTTCACCCTCTTGGCGAGTAAGTTCCCGGGTATCAACTTTTGGTTCGAAGGCAAGTATAGCCATGCTGGTCTCCTTTCGTCAGGGGATGTGGCGGAACCTGCGCGACAACCACTATACCGGATGCCAGAACGGTTCCGACACACCTCGATACCATTCCCTCCATGGAACCCAGGCGATGAACTATCAGTATCCCTCAGAGCGTGGGGGTCGCTCTAGTGATATGGACCGGGCCTTGGGCACGTTCACACGCTCGGCGCAGGCGGGCGACGAACACGGTAAGGTCGAAGGGCTTCTCGACGTACATGTCGATGCAGAGGCGGCGCACGGTATCGTCCGGCGGCAAGATCGAGTAGCCGGCCACCACGGCGCCCGGTATGCGGCGGCGCAGGGCGTGGACGGCATCGCAGACGTCGGTAGTGCGCACATCAAGGTTGATGACGAGGGCGTCCACGTCGGCGCTGCGCGCTTGCCGTTGCAGGTCCTGTACATCGACCTCGATGACCTGGCAACCAGCGCCTTCCAGGTTGACCCGCAAGATGCGCCGCATCCGTGGCGAGCTATCGGCAAGCAGGACCCGCGGCGCCGTCTCTATCAGCACACTGGTTCCTCAATCGCTGGGGCTGGGCCCTGACTTTAGACTCATTTAATGCTACCAACAGGACTGGAGGGGCGGCGCGTGCTCTGGTCCGCCTGCCGTAGCAAATTCGTAGCAACTCGGTGGCGCCGCCGGCCTGGCGAGGGCCGCTTGGCGAGAGCCATGGGCTGGCGGGCTCGACCTGTTGCAATGCCGCCCCATCACCACGCCGCGCGCAGACCATGTGGTTTAAGCCTTTCAAGTCCCAGTTGCCCGAAGAAGGCGACCGGCCAATGTTAGACCGTGTCGCCGACGCCTTGCGTGACAAGCGGCTGCTGTTGGTCCTGGACAACGCACCATCTGGCGGAGGTCGCCCGGCTGCGCGGTCAGTACGGCCGCGCCGTCCCAACTATATGAGGAAAGCATCGCCCTCAGCCGCAGTAACAGGATTGTGCGTATACTATCGCCAGCGCTCAGAGGACGGTCGTCGCGAGAAGGGAATCAATCTGATGTCAGTAGCACCACGTCGCCCCAATATCGTCCTGCTCGGTATCGACTCGCTGCGCGCGGACCACATGAGTTGCTATGGCTACCCGCGACTGACGACGCCGCACATTGATCAGTTTGCCCGAGGCGGCACGCTCTTTGAACGCACCTACAGCGCGCATATCCCGACCACCCCGGCCTACTCGTCCATGCTGACGGGGCGTGATGCGTTTGGTACGCAGGTGGTCGCCTTGCGGCACAAGGGGCCGCTGCGACCGGAGGCGCCGACGCTGGCGGAGCTGCTCAAAGCGGAGGGCTACGCCACCACCTGCGTCGGCTTCAGCGGCAACCCGGCCTCTCGCGGCTTTGACAACTACTTGACCTTCCCCGGCTGGGGCAGTTGGGAGGCTGGCCGCAGTCCGAAGGCCCAGAACCTCAATCAGGTGGCGATCCCGGAGTTGGAACGGCTCGCCGCGCAGAAGCAGCCGTTCTTCCTCTTTCTGCGCCACATGGACCCGCATGCACCGTACCTGCCCCCCGAGCCGTTCGAGCGCATGTTTTACCAGGGCAACGAATGCGACCCGGAAAACCACTCGATGGAGCCGGTACTGGCGTTCAAGCCGTTCCGCGATTTTCTGGCGAGTTGGATGCCGCCCGGCATCACCGACAAGGACTACGTGATCGCCCAATATGACGGCGCGGTCGCCTATATGGATGCGGCAATCCAGGCGATCTTTACGGCGCTGGACGGCCTGGGCATTCTGGACGACACCATCATCGTGCTGAATGGCGACCACGGCGAGACGCTGTACGATCACGACTGCTACTTCGACCACCACGGCATCTACGATGTCACCCTGCACGTGCCCCTCATCATCCGCTACCCGGCGAAGGTACCCGCCGGACTGCGTATTGGCGGCTACAACCAGCACAAGGACCTCGTGCCGACCATCCTGGAACTGGCGAACATTGAACCAAAGGACGTCAGCTTTGACGGTCGCAGCCTGCTGGAGCTGGTGCGGGGCGACGTGGCCTCGCACGAGAGCGAGTTCTACATCACGGAATGCACCTGGATGCACAAGCATGGCTGGCGCACGCCGGAGTGGAAGCTAATCATCGCCCTGGAACCGGACTTTCACTTCAAGCCGCCGGTTGAACTGTATAACCTGGTGGAAGACCCCGACGAGAACGTCAACCTGGCGGAGGACCTTCCCGAAGTTGTGGCCCACCTGCGCCAACGCATGGAGCGTTGGATTGCCGGGAGGGTGGAGCAGACCGGTCTGCCCAACCCGATCCTGGACCAGGGCGACTGGCACGGGAAGGAAGGCGTGGGGGCCTTCACCAGTTCGCAGCAGGCCTACGACACCCTCTACATCAGCGGGGTGCGGCAGGCGGCGCGCCTGCAATCGAAGGCGGAGGTATGAGCGGGCAAGCGAGCCAACGGCCGAATGTGCTGCTGATCCTGACCGACCAGCAGCGTTTCGACACCATCGGCGCGCTGGGCAACCCGATTATGCGCACGCCGAGCCTGGACCGCCTGGTGCGTGGCGGCACTGCCTTTACCAGCGCCTATACCCCCAGCCCGGTCTGCGTGGCGGCACGCTGTTCCTTGATCTACGGCCAGTATCCCTACCACACCGGCTGCTACGACAACGGCTTCCCGATGCCCGAAGATGGACGGCAGACCTTCTTCGGCGCCCTGACTGCCGCCGGCTACCGCACGCACGGCATCGGCAAGTGCCACTTCACCGGAAACCCGCACGGCCTGCGCGGCTTTCAGAGCCGGGAATCCCAGGAAGAGTTGCTGCGCGACCCGCAAGCCGACGACTACCTGCGCTTTCTGCATAGCCATGGCTTCGCCCACATTGCCGATCCGCATGGCGTGCGGGGTGAGATGTACTACGTGCCGCAGCCGGCGCAGATGCCGGCGGCGCTCCACCCGACCCAATGGGTGGGCGACCGTGCGCTCGCTTTCCTGGCAGAGCAAGCCGGAAGCGACCAACCGTGGTTTCTGTACACCAGCTTCGTGCATCCGCACCCGCCGTTCGCCCCGCCGACCCCCTGGCACAAACTTTACCGCGCGCCGCTCATGCCGTTGCCCAACGTACCTCAGGATGCCGAGGCGCTGTGGACCTACGTCAACCGCTGGCAGAACCGTTACAAATACCGCGACCAGGGTATCGACCAGAACCTGCTGCGCTGCCTCAAGGCCTACTACTACGGCTGCATCTCCTTCATCGACTTCCAGGTCGGCCGCCTGCTCAACAGCCTGGAGGCAAGCGGGCAACTCGACAACACCCTGATTCTCTACACAACCGACCACGGCGAGTTGCTGGGCGACTATCACTGTTTCGGCAAGCGCAGCATGCACGACGCCTGCGCGCGCATCCCGCTGCTCGTACACATGCCCGGCCTTTTCGCCGCCGGCCAGCGTTGCGAGCGGCCGGTGAGTCTGGTAGACGTTGCGCCGACTGTGCTGGCGACAGCAGGAACAATCCTGGGGACGCACGAGCCTGATGGTCTGGACCTGGCGGAGGTGGCCGGCGGCCGCGCCCGCCGCCCCGCCGTCTTCAGCCAGATTCAGCGCGCCGGTACCGCGATCTACACGGCAGTGACGAGGCGCTGGAAGTACGCCTATAGCGCCCCGGACCAGCAAGAGTACCTCTTTGACCGCCTGAGCGATCCTCAGGAGACGCGCAACCGCGCCGGTCTACCCTTCGTGCGCGCCGAACTGGCCGGGATGCGCCAACGACTCATGACTGAGTTGCGAGCGGCTGGTGAGACCGCCGGCATGGATGGCGATCGTTGGAGCGTCTTCCCGCGCCTGAGCATGCCGATAGACCCGGACTCTGGACTGCTGATACAGGACCACCCCTGGGCTCAGTCCACGATCCCCGGCTATTCGGTGGCAGACTCGGGGCTAGAAATGTGAGTGCGTGACCGAAGTACAGGGCCGCGACTGCGGTCTGCGGCCAAGCGAC
>DHIZ01000294.1:7011-14073 GCA_002404055.1 Chloroflexi bacterium UBA4733 | reverse complement strand
CGCAGACCGCAGTCGCGGCCCTCCTAGCAGGTGCCCTGTGGCGCCCGATCAGTCCTGTGTTGCATAATCTGTAGCGCAGTCCACGAGGACACGTTGCGTCGCGGGTGCCGGGCGACGGGACAGCGAGGGCGCTGAGAGGGAAATTAATGGCAGGCGGGCAGCAGGCGCGCATCGGCCTGATTGGTTGTGGCAAGATCAGCAGTATCTATCTGCAGAACCTGGGAGCCTTTGCCGGCTCGACGGTGGTCGCTTGCGCCGACATCGACCAGGTAAGGGCGCAGGAACAGGCCGCGCAGTTTGCCGTGCCGCGGGCGTGCAGTGTAGAGGAGTTGCTGGCTGATCCGGCGATTGAGATCGTCCTCAACCTGACCATTCCCCAGGCGCACGGTCCGGTGGCGTTGGCGGCGCTGGAAGCCGGGAAGTCCGTCTACAACGAGAAGCCGCTGGCCATCGATCGCGCAACCGCTCGCCGCCTGCTGGAGGTTGCCCGCCAGCGCGGTCTGCGTGTTGGCGGCGCACCGGATACGTTCCTGGGCGGCGGCTTGCAGACCTGTCGCCAACTTATCGACGATGGTGTCATCGGCACGCCGGTGGCGGCCACCGCGTTCATGCTTGGCCACGGGCCGGAAGGCTGGCACCCCAACCCTGATTTCTTCTACCAGCCGGGGGCGGGACCAATGTTCGATATGGGCCCCTATTACCTCACGGCGCTGGTTGCCCTGCTGGGTCCGGTGCGGCGCGTCACCGGGGCGACGCGCATCTCGTTTCCAGAGCGAACCATCGGCAGCCAGCCGCTGGCCGGTGGCACGATCACGGTCAACGTTCCTACCCACGTCACCGGCCTGCTCGACTTTGCCGCCGGACCGATTGCGACCATCGTCACCAGCTTCGACGTCTGGTCGCACAACACGCCGCGTCTGGAGATATACGGCTCCGAAGGCACGCTCAGCTTGCCGGATCCGAACAACTTCGGCGGTCCCGTGCGGGTGCGCGGCGCGCGGGAGCGGGAGTGGACCGACGTCGCCATCGGCCACGGCAACACCGGCAACTGCCGCGGCATCGGCGTGTTGGACATGGCCGAAGCCATCCGCCATAGTCGGCCGCAACGGGCGAGCGGTGATCTTGCCTACCACGTCCTGGACATTATGCACGCGGTCCACGATGCCTCCCGCGAGGGCCGGCACATCGAACTGGAAAGTACTGTCTCCCGTCCCGAACCGCTGCCCGCCGGCTTGCCCGACGGCACGATTACCGATTGAGTGTGCGGCCCGGGTCGTGTGTCGCCGGCCGCCTACTTGCCGCCCGCCCAGCTCAGGCTGGGATGGCGACCGACACCACCGCTTCCGCATCGCGTAGGAGCGAGGCCAGTTCCGACGCGTTAACGCCGCGGGCATCGGCCAGCCGCGCGACATCGGGTTGCCAGCAGCGCAGGCGCGGCGTCGCGCTCAACTCAATGAGCAGCGCAGTCGTCACTGAGCAATCCAGACGCTGGCAGATGAGGTCCACTTCGACACCCTGGAAGTGGTAGGCCAGGAAAGCAGGGTCCAGCGCGGCCCGCCCGGCAAGATGCAGGAGTTCCTGGATCATAGTGCGCGCCCCTTGTGTGCAGGACACGAATGGATATCAACAGCATCAGCATACGCGCCGGCCACAGCGGTATAGGAAAATCGGATAGGGCGCCGGTTTCGCCAAGCGATCACGCACCGGTCAGGCGAGGCAGCGTTGGCGGCCTATCGCCATGTGATACATGTTGCCGCGAGGCGAAGCGGTGCAGTGGTGATCGCTCGTAGGTTGGAGAGGGTACGCTGCATGGCTGGTCCAGGTGAGCCGCTCAATGGCGGATTGGCGCGACCACCGTTGCGTCGCAGGCGGCTGGAAGAGCCTGATCCCCTGCCCTGGATTGCCACTCGCCCGTACTATCCCTGGCTGGTCGTCGCCACGGTTTGTATCGGCGCCTTCATGGGCCAGCTCGATGCCAGCATCGCGCAGTTGGTCCTGCCGACGCTGGAAAACGTCTTCGTGGTACCGCTCAGCAGCGTGGAATGGATTGCCCTGGCCTACCTGCTGACGCTGGCCGCGCTGCTGGCTCCAGTCGGTCGGCTGGCGGACATCGCCGGGCGTAAGCTGCTCTACACGCTCGGCTTCCTCATCTTCGTGCTCGGCTCCGCGCTGTGCGGCGCCTCGCCCAACTTGCCGGTGTTGCTCGGCAGCCGCGTGCTGCAGGCGGTGGGGGCGGCGCTCTTGCAGGCGAACAGCGTGGCGATCGTCACCGCCGCCGCTGGGCCGGGACGGCGGGGCAAGGCGATCGGCATCCAGGGTACCGCTCAGGCCGTCGGGCTGTCAGTGGGGCCGGCGTTCGGCGGTTTGCTGATCAGCGCGTTCGGTTGGCGCTGGGTCTTTTTCATCAACGTCCCTGTCGGTATCGTCGGCATTGTCGCCGGCTGGCTGGTATTGCCGCGCACGTTCGGGCTGCGCCACGAACGTCAGCCCTTCGACTTCCCCGGCGCCATCCTGCTGGCCGTGGCACTCGTCGCCATCATGCTGGTGCTCAGCAAGGGGCAGACCTGGGGCTGGCTCGCGGGTTCGACACTGGCGCTGATCCTGGTCTCAGTGCTGACGGTGTCGCTGTTCATCTGGCGGGAGCAGCACACCGGCAGCCCGGTCGTCGACCTGACGCTCTTTCGTTCCCGGGCCTTCTCGCTCGGCAATATCACCGGGTTGCTGGCCTACGGCGTGACGTTTGGCATCTTCCTGCTCATCCCCTACGAGTTGGAGCGTATCTATGGCGACTCACCGTTGCAGGCCGGCGCGTTGCTCACTGCCGTGCCGGTCGCCCTGGCGATTGTCGCGCCAATGAGCGGCGTCTGGTCGGATCGCGTCGGCGCTCGCCCTCCAACCGTCAGCGGCATGCTGGCGGCCACGCTGGCACTGCTAGTGCTGGCCGTCACGGTCTCCGATGGCAATACGGGCCTCCTGATCGCTTGCCTGGCGCTGCTGGGGGTGGGCCTGGGATTGTTCACGCCATCGAACAATAGCTCCATTATGGGCAGCGCACCGCCAACCCGCCTCGGCGTCGCCGGCGGCGTGTTGAACATGATGCGCAGCCTGGGGACGAGCATGGGGGTGGCCATCTCCGGCACGGTGTTGGCGCTGACGCTGCAACTGCTTGGCGCGACTTCGCAGACGACGCTTGGCGCTTCCTCCGCCCAGTTCGCCGTGGCAATGCGCGTTGCCCTGTTTGTGTTGGCCGGAATGGCCCTCGGCGCATGTCTGTTGTCGCTGCCACGCGGCGATGTGCGGACTGCCGGCAAGGATGTGCCGATTATCGAAGGCTGATGGAGGATTCGTTGAGTCTTGCCGGAAGAACCGCGCTGAGAGCGCCGCTGAGTTTCATCATGGCGACGCGGGCGCTGGTGACCCAGCCTACACAAGCACCGCGTCGGCTCTCAGCGCTTCTCGCAGGTAGCGTGCCGTGTGCGATTGCTCCTGCTGGGCCACGGCTTCCGGTGGGCCGGAAGCCACCAGGTAACCGCCGCCGTCGCCGCCTTCAGGGCCCAGGTCGATTACGTGGTCAGCGACGCGCACGACATCCATGTGGTGTTCGATGACGATGACGGTGTTGCCGCGGTCGACGAGTTGCTGCAGCACCGCCAGCAGCTTCTGGACGTCAGCAGCGTGCAGGCCGGTGGTCGGCTCGTCGAGGATGTAGACTGTGCGACCGGTATCGGGCCGGCAGAGATCGGCGGCGAGCTTGAGTCGCTGCGCTTCGCCGCGTGAGAGCGTACTCACCGGCTGGCCCAGCCGCAGGTAGCCGAGGCCGACCTCGTCGAGCACCTTCAGGATGGCGGTCGCCGCCGGCAGGTGCTGGAAGAACTCGCGGGCGTCTGTCACCGTGAGGTCCAGCACGTCGGCGATCGTGCGGCCCCGGTACTGCACCTGGAGCGTCTGGGCATTGTAACGACGGCCATCGCAAACCTCGCAGGTCACTTCCACGTCGGCCAGGAAGTGCATCTCGACGGCCTTTACCCCGTCACCTTTGCAGGCCGGGCACATGCCCTGGCGGTCATTGAAGCTGAAGCGGGCGCGTGTGAAGCCGCGCACCCGCGACTCCGGCAGGTTGGCGAAGAAGTCGCGGATGCTGTCGAACAGGCCGGTGTAGGTTGCCGGGTTGGAGCGCGGCGATCGCCCGATGGGCGCTTGATCGACCACTACCACGTTGCTGATATCGGCAGTGCCTTCCAACGCTCGGTGTGTACCGGGGTCAGGAGCGGCCCGGCCAACGGCACGCGTCAGCGCCCGCGCCAGTGTCTGGCCGACCAGGGTGGACTTGCCGGAGCCGGAAACGCCGGTGACCGCGATTAGCCGGCCGAGGGGGAAAGCAACATCGATCCCTTTGAGGTTGTTCGCCCCCGCCCCCAGCACTTCCAGGGCGGTATTGCCGGCACCCCGGCGGCGGGAAGGCACGGTCTCGAGTTCGCCGCGCAGGTAGCGCCCGGTCAGGGAGCGCGGGTGCCGCCGGACTTCATCAAAGGTGCCTTCGGCCACAACCGTGCCGCCTTCGCTGCCCGCGCCCGGTCCCAGGTCGATGAGATAATCGGCGGCGCGCATCGTTGTAGCGTCGTGCTCGACCAGCACCAACGTGTTGCCGAGGTCGCGCAGCGCCCGCAAGCTGGCCAGTAACCGGTCGATGTCGCGTGGGTGGAGGCCCACGGAGGGTTCGTCCAGCACGTACAGCACGCCAACCAGCTTGGAACCGATCTGTGTCGCCAGGCGTACTCGTTGCGCTTCGCCGCCGGAGAGGGTAGCCGAGGAGCGGTCGAGCGTGAGGTAGCCCAGCCCAACGTCGCTCAGGAAACCCAGGCGCTCCGTGATCTCCTTCAGGGGCTGGTCGGCTACCGGAGCCAGGTGGGGCGGAAAGGTCAAGGCGTCGAAGAACCGGCGTGCCGGAACCACCGGCAGCCGGCAGACGGCGGGCAGCGTCATGCCGCCGATGGTGACGGCACGCGGCACTGGCTTCAAGCGTTCGCCAGCACAGTCTGGGCAGGTCGCCTCAGACATGAAGCGTTCCAGCCAGGCGAAACGGGCGGGATCGTCAACGTACCAGCGCATCTGCTTGGGGATGAAGCCTTCCCAATCCTCCTGGCGGTCAAGTTCCACCCGTGATGTCCGGCCGGTCCGCCGCAGGTGGACGGGGAAGCGTTCGCCTTTCGTGCCGTACAACAGAAGGTCAAGCTGTTCCGGCTTGAGCTGATCCAGCGGCGTGCTGAGGGAGAAGCCATAATGCTTGGCGAGCGACGCCAGCACCGTGTGCCGCCACTGGCTGCGCTCCAGCCAGGCGCCCTGCGCGCTGGCGATCCCACCGTCGTGGTAGCTGCGTCGCGGGTCCGGGATCAGCAGCGCCGGGTCGAGTGTCTTGACGCTGCCCAGACCGTGGCAGCGTCCGCACGCGCCGGTGTAGCTGTTGAACGAGAAGTCGCGCGGCGTAATCTCGGCATCCAGTTTGAAGCCACACGTCGCGCAGGAAGGCGTCTGGCTAAAGCGTCGGGTTTGACCGTCAGCGCTGTCGATCAGCACCTCACCATGGCCCTTCGCCAGCGCCAGTTCGATCGAATCGGCCAGTCGACCCCGGTTCTCGGCATCGGCCGTCATGCGGTCCACCACGAGTTCCAGGCACTGCGCGACTGCGGCGTCGCCACCGACGGCTTCCAGTTCACGTATGTCGCCGTCCAGCCGCAGCCGCCGGAAGCCTTCACGACGCAGTGCTGCAATCAACTCGGGGGCATCTTCCGGGGTCGCCAGCGCAAGGGGCGCCATGATCGTCACCGGCACGGTCGGCAGGCCCAGCAGGACATCGACAATCTGGCTTGATGTCAACGGCGATAACTCGGCGCCGCAGGTCGGGCAGTGGGGCTGGCCGCAGCGTGCCCAGAGCAGGCGGAAATAGTCGTAGAGCTCCGTCTGGGTTGCTACGTTGGAGCGCGGACTGCGACTGCTGTGGTGCTGGTCGATGGCGATGGCCGGGGCCAGCCCCTCAATGCGATCCACTTCCGCCGCGTCCATGCGCCCCAGGAACTGCCGGGCGTAGGCGGAGAGGCATTCGACGAATCGCCGCTGCCCTTCCGCAAAGAGCGTATCCAGCGCCAGTGTTGATTTGCCGGAGCCGCTCACGCCCGTGACGACCGTCATCTGCTCTTTGGGAATGTCCACGGAGATGTGCCGCAGGTTGTGCTTGCGAGCGCCTTCGATGCGGATAAATTCCGGGGCGCGTTGGCCTCCCGACGCCAGCGTCGTTCCCCACATCGCCATATCCTTGGGCATCGACAGCGGGTCGACTTGACCAACTGATGTCGTCGTCGCCGTGCCGTTCACCGTGCCGTTGCGAGGCGCGAAGTACGTTGCCGCCTCTTCGCCGATTGCAGGGTGCGCTCCGCGTTCACGGGCGAATATCTCCCGCAACATCGCTCCCGTGTACGACCCTGCTTCTTCCGCCACTGCTTCCGGTGTGCCTTCCGCGATGATACGGCCACCGCCGCGTCCGCCTTCCGGGCCGAGATCGAGCAGCCAGTCGGCCACTTTGATGACATCGGGGTGGTGCTCGATCACGATGACGGTATTGCCGGCATCCACCAGGCGCTGGAGCACCAGCAGCAGCTTCTGGATGTCGGCGACGTGCAGGCCGGTGGTCGGTTCATCCAGGATATAAAGCGTGCGCCCAGTAGCCGGACGTCCCAGTTCGCTGGCAAGCTTGACGCGCTGCGCCTCACCGCCGGAGAGCGTGGTGCTGGATTGGCCTACCTGCATGTAGCCGAGACCGACATCCACCAGTCGCTGCAAGATGCGCTGCAAGGGCGGAATCTGCGCAAAGAAGGGTAGCGCTTCATCGATGCGCATGTCCAGGATGTCGGAGATGTTCTTCCCCTTGTAGCTGATGCTCAGCGTCTCCTGATTGAAGCGTCGACCGGCGCAGACTTCGCAGGGCACTTCAACATCGGCCAGGAACTGCATCTCGATGCGGCGCGTCCCGTCACCGGCGCAGGCTTCGCAGCGGCCGCCCTTGACGTT
>DHIZ01000294.1:4859-6919 GCA_002404055.1 Chloroflexi bacterium UBA4733 | reverse complement strand
TTGACGTTGAAGGAGAAGCGACCCGGCTTGTAGCCGCGCACGCGCGATTCCGGCAACTTGGCGAAGAGGTCGCGGACGTAGTCAAACGCGCCGGCGTAGGTGGCGGGATTGGAACGCGGCGTGCGCCCGATCGGGCTCTGATTGATCTCGATCACTTTGTCCAGGTGCTCAACACCCTCAATTCGGACGAAGGCGCCTGGCCGAACCTGGGCGCCGTGCAGGTCCCGCGCCAGGGCCTTCTTCAGGACGTCATCGATCAACGTGCTTTTGCCGGAGCCGGACACGCCGGTCACGCCGATGAAGCAGCCAAGAGGAAAACGAGCGCTGACGTGTTGCAGGTTGTGCTCCTGGGCATCGACGATCATCAGGAACTGTCCGTTGCCGGGCCGCCTCGTTTCGGGAATGGGGATGCGCAAGGTGCCGGCCAGGTAGCGACCCGTTGGGGAAGCCTTCACGCTCGCAACATCGTGGACCGTCCCGCTGGCGATGATGTTACCGCCTTCGTGGCCGGAGCCCGGACCAAAGTCGATGAGCCAGTCGGCGCCGCGCATCGTCTCCTCGTCGTGCTCAACGACGATCACGCTGTTGCCGCGGTCGCGCAGCTCGTGTAGGGTATGCAGCAGGCGCTGATTGTCGCGCTGATGCAGGCCGATCGACGGCTCATCCAGTACGTAGGTGACGCCCTGCAAGCCGGAGCCGACCTGCGTCGCCAGCCGGATGCGCTGCGCCTCGCCGCCGGCCAGGGTGTCGGCGGTGCGGTCCAGAGTCAGGTACTCCAGGCCGACGTTGACCAGGAAGCCCAGGCGCATGGCGATTTCGCGCAGTACCTGACGAGCGATGATCATCTGGTTGCTGCTGAGGGACTCGCTACCCAGCGAAGCGACCCAGCGGGCAGCGTCGGCCGTGGACAGAGCGGCGACGTCGGCAATAGAGTGTTTGTCGATGGTGACGGCCAGACTCTCCGGGCGAAGGCGGCGGCCGCGGCAGGCCGAGCAGGGCTGCATGGTCAGGTACGGATCAATCTGCGCGGCGTGCGCGCCGCCGTGGGCAGCCATCATGAGCGGCACAATGCCGTCGAAGCGTTGTTCCCGGCTGCCGGAAGCGCGCGTGCGCCCATCGCCACTCTGCCAGTTCCAGTCGATCTGAAATTTGCGGCTGCGCGAGCCCTGGAGGATGAACTGTTGCTGGTCTTCCGGCAGGTCCTGCCAGGGCGTGTCGAGGCTGAAGCCGGCGGCTGCGGCCAATTGCTCCCACTGTTGCGGCCCCAGCCGGCTGTAGCTTATGACGCCGGCATCGTTGGTAATGGCCAGGCAGCCCTGGCGCAGCGTCTTGCTCGGGTCAGGCATGAGCAAGGTCAGGTCGACCTCGGCCTGTTTGCCGAGACCTTTGCAGGCGGGACAGCAACCCTGCGGTGTGTTGAAGGAAAAGCTGCGTGGCTCCAATTCCGGCACGGCAAGGCCGCAGGTGAGGCAGCTCAGGAGGCTGCTGAAGAGCACTTCCTGGCCGTCCAGTTCGACGCTGACCAGCCCCTTGCCCAGCTTCAGGGCCGCTTCCACTGCTTCGGTCAACCGGCCCAGGCTCTCGCCGTCGACATGGAGACGGTCCACGACCGCCGCGATAGAGTGCTTGCGCTTGCGATCCAGTTCCACCGGCTCGTCTAGGCGCTGAATGGCGCCGTCGATCTTGGCGCGGGCATAGCCGCTGCTGCGCAGGGCTTCCAGTTCAGCGCGGTACTCCCCCTTACGGCCGCGGATGACGGGAGCCAGCACAACCACGTCCTGCTGCTGGGAGCGCTGCACGATCTGCGCGACAATCTGATCCGGCGCCTGCGCCTGAATGACGGTGCCACACTTGGGACAGTGCGGCGTGCCAACGCGGGCAAACATGACACGCAGGTAGTCATAAATCTCGGTTATTGTGCCAACGGTCGAGCGTGGGTTGCGATTCGTCGTCTTCTGCGTGATGGCAACCGTGGGTGAGAGGCCCTCAATGTGGTCGACCCGCGGCTTCTCAGCCTGGCCGATGAACTGGCGGGCGTAGGCCGAGAGCGACTCGACGTA
>DHIZ01000294.1:1463-4705 GCA_002404055.1 Chloroflexi bacterium UBA4733 | reverse complement strand
GCCGAGAGCGACTCGACGTAGCGGCGTTGCCCCTCTTTATAGATCGTGTCAAAGGCGAGCGAGGACTTGCCGGAGCCGGAGACGCCGGTGAGCACGACCAGGCGGTCGCGCGGTACCGTCACGTCGACATTGCGCAGGTTGTGCTCCTGGGCGCCCTTCACCTGAATAAAGCGTTGCGCCAGCGTGTACCTTCCCTTCCCCACCGGCACACGGCGGCCCGCTGCATGTGATCTACGCATGCCATGCTAGAACTAGCGTTCTACGCTGTCAAGAGGCAGGCAGTCCGGCTGGGACTATCCGGCTACGCCATTCCCAACCTTGTTCTTTACCCCGGCGCTATGTACAGGCGGTAGCGTAGGGTCTGCATCCTGTTGCTCTCGTCATTGGAGGGGTCCCGTGCGCAGACCGTTTCATTGCCTGCCTGCCCTGGCGCTCATCTGCCTACCGCTCGCTTCCTGCACGATGGCGGCTGGACCTGTCGTCGCCACGAAGCCGGCGCCGGCGGCGATCGTCGTCCCGACACCGCTGGCGGGGGTCGCGCCTGTGCCTGCGTCGCAGTGGCTTTTGACAACCGCCGACCTGTCAGGCGGCTATGTTGTGGGGGGCTCGCCCGGAACCCAGACGCATCCGGGACCGGGCCTGAGCAGTGCGACAGCGCGCTATGTCACGGGCAGCGGCGCGCAACAGCGTCACCTGTACATACGGGTGAGTGCCTTCTACGCCGCGTATCCGGCCTCGGCGGAGTTCAAGCAAGAGCAAGGCGACATCGGGCACAGCAGCACCGCGCTGCCGCCCAACGGTCAAACCCTCGGCCAGCAATGGCAGGCGTACACGGTGGACACCGGCGCCGGAGTGGCCAGCAGTTCCAGCGTCGGCATCCTCGTGCAAGAACGCAATGTCCTGGTGAACATGGTGCTCACCGGATCGCCCAACACCGTCCAACTGAGCGATCTCCTGCCCCTGGCCCAACGGCAGGTTGCCAGGATTGCCACGGCCCACTCATAGGGGCTAGGCAACTTGCACTTCTCCGCGTAGCGGCTACTATATGCCGCAGCTATCGAACGAGGGGGCAACGGTGCCCGACGCGGCATTGAGCGCCTGAAGTCATCCAGAAACGCTGGTACTATTGCGGGCGGCTCGCATCGGAAGAAGGACGCACGCTATGTCTGGGGGCGCGAGAGGAAAGGCGGCTGTGGTGGGGCAAGACCGCGATGCGGGCAAGGAGGCGACATCAAGCATGGTTGATGCAGTGAACGGCCCGTCGGGGAGGCTGAGTCGGAGGGCGGTCTTGCGTGCCGCCGGCGTCGGCGTCCGAAGCTTGGCTGCTGCCGGTTTCCTGGCGGCGTGTGGAACGAGTACCAGTCAGCTCACTGCTGCGGTCGGCACTATAAAGTTTGTCGACAACAGCAACAGCAGCGAGCGAGCCCGGATTCAGGGCTACATCAACACCTTCCAGAAGAGCAGCGGCATACCCGTTTCGCTGGTATCCATCGAGAACTATTACACCTCCAATATCGAAGCCATGGTGTCGGCAGGGGTGGCGCCGGATGTGCTCTATGTTTCTCGCGCTGAGTACGACGTGCTCTTCCCCGCCAATAAGCTGGCTGATTTGCAGCAGTATTTGCAGAGCAGTCCACAGGCCGGCGCTGCCTTCTTCCCGATCGCGCTGGCAGAATGGCAGCACAGCGGCAAACAGTACGCTATACCCCTGGGCATCCGCACACAGGCGGTTGCCTTCAACACCGGGCTGTTCGCGCAGAACAAATTGACGATTCCCCCACCCGCGTGGACCGATCCTGGCTGGACCATCTCGGACTTTTCTAGCAGCGCGTTCTCAGCAAGTCAGGCTGGTTCCGCCTCCCAGGACCCGAACTATGGCTTCTACGTCGACCCCGTCTACCTCGTCTGGAGCGCCTTCGTTATCAATGCGGGCGGCACCGTGGTCAACGAGCAGAGTCGCACTATTGATGTCGACCAACCTCCAGCGATCGAGGCGTTGACTGTTTTGCAAAACGTGATGCTGAAGCCCGGCGTTTTGCCGCCCAATGATCTCGTCAGTGCTGACGGTGGCATCGACCTCTTTGCCAACGGCAATCTGGCAATGACGATTACCGACTCGTCCACGATCGGCTCGCGGCAGCGGCAATCACACTTCCTCTGGGATACCGGCGTGTTGCCCAGTGGCGCTGGCGGTCGGTTCACGACCGGCACCGGCGCCGGCTACGCCATCGTTGTCGGAAGCAAGAGCGCCGACAAAGCCTGGAAGCTGGTGGACTATCTCACCGGCGATGCTGTGCAGAAGCAGGAGGCGCGCGTCGGCCAGTGGATGCCATCCCGCTCCGCCGTCGCTAACTCGCCGGCCTTTCTGCCGGAGATGAACAATGTCGACCTGTCCCCCCAGCACGCCCGCGTGTTTGTCGACGCCATTAGCGCCAACAGGGTCAAACTGCAACCGGCCTTGTCCAACTGGCCTGCTGTCCGTGATGCCCTCGAAGCCGGCATCCAGGGTCTCTGGACCGGCGCGATGTCGCCGGCCGCTGCGGCCGCGCAGATGAAGAAGTTGGCGGAGCCGATATTGAAGCAGGGATAGACCCGGCGACCACACTTGCACGTAGCGCATCGTAGCCCGTACAATGACGCCATTAGCACTCAGCGTGTGAGACTGCTAATGCGCCGCGCCACGATGGCACGGGCAAGCATCTGTGGAGGAACGAGTCTATGGCCACTGCAGTGGCGACCAAGCTCCAGCCGTTGGGCGATCGCCTGGTGATTCGCCCGCTCGGTCGGGACGAAATGACCAAGAGCGGCATCGTCTTGCCGGATACTGCCAAGGAGAAGCCGCAAGAGGGCGAAGTCCTGGCCGCCGGACAGGGCCGCATTGACGACAACGGCAAGCGCATCCCCATGGAAGTCGCTGTCGGTAACAAGGTGTTGTTCGCTAAGTATTCCGGCACCGAGTTCAAGTCCGAAGGCGAAGACCTGCTGGTGTTGAGCGAGCGCGACGTGCTCGCCGTGTTGTCGTAGCAAGCGTAGTACACCAGGCCGTCCCTCACCGTTCGGTGAACCGGCTCTGGCAATGTGTAGGTGGAGCGAATTAAATGGCAAAACAACTCTTGTTTCAGGAGGACGCACGACATAAGCTGAAGGCGGGCGTCGATCACCTGGCCGACACTGTCAAAGTGACGCTCGGCCCCAAGGGCCGCAACGTCGTGCTCGATAAGTCGTTCGGCGCCCCCCGCATC
>DHIZ01000294.1:924-1276 GCA_002404055.1 Chloroflexi bacterium UBA4733 | reverse complement strand
GTGACGATCGCCAAGGAAATCGAGTTGCCCGACCCGTTCGAGAACATGGGCGCGAAGCTCGTCAACGCCGTCGCCCAGAAGACCAGCGACAGTGCCGGCGACGGCACCACCACCGCGACCATCCTGGCCCTCAGCATCTACCAGGAAGGCTTGCGCAACATCACCGCCGGGGCCAACCCGATGGCGGTCAAGCGCGGCATCGAGAAGGCCGTCGTGGCGGTCTGCGCCCACCTGGACACGATCACGAAGCGTCTGACCTCGAAAGAGCAGATGAACCAGGTCGCCGGCATCAGCGCCAACAACGACCCGACCATCGGCGCGACGATGGCCGACGCCTTCGAGAAGGTCGGCA
>DHIZ01000294.1:577-702 GCA_002404055.1 Chloroflexi bacterium UBA4733 | reverse complement strand
GGCATGCAGTTCGAGAAGGGCTACTGCTCGCCGTACTTCGTGACGACGCAGGACATGACCTGCGAACTCGAGAACGCCTACATCCTGATCTTCGAGAAGAAGCTCAACAACGTCCGCGACATGCT
>DHIZ01000294.1:0-226 GCA_002404055.1 Chloroflexi bacterium UBA4733 | reverse complement strand
TCGGCCTGAAGCTGGAGAACGTCACGCTCGAGCAGATGGGCCAGGCCCAGACGATCCGCGTCGAGAAGGAAAGCACGACGATCATCAACGGCAAGGGCACCAAGGCCGAGATCACGCGCCGGATCGACCAGATCCGCGCCCAGATGGACCAGACCGAGTCGGAGTACGACAAGGAGAAGTTTTCCGAACGCCTCGCCAAGCTCACCGGCGGCGTGGCCATCATCAA
>DHIZ01000023.1 GCA_002404055.1 Chloroflexi bacterium UBA4733 | reverse complement strand
CACTACGACGACAACATGTCCGACATCTTCTTTCGCGAGCTGGAGATCCCCGAACCGGACATCAACCTGGGCGTGGGTTCGGGGCCGCATGGGGCGCAGACGGGCGGCATGATGGCCGGCATCGAGAAGGTGGCGCTCGACGTCAAGCCGGATTGGGTCCTCGTCTATGGCGACACCAACTCGACTGTGGCCGGCGCTTTGGTGGCCGCCAAGCTGCACATCAAGGTCGCCCACGTCGAGGCGGGCCTGCGCTCGTTCGACCGGCGCATGCCGGAAGAGATCAACCGGGTTCTCACTGATCATGTGAGCGACCTGCTGCTGTGCCCGACCGAGGTCGCGATCCACAACCTGGCACGCGAAGGCATCCACCACGGCGTCCACCTGGTGGGCGACGTGATGTACGACGCATTCCTTTTCAATCTCGAGGCGGCGCGCAAGCGTGATGGCGGGTTGAAGAAGCTGGGACTCGCACCAGGAGCCTTCGCGCTCGCGACGATTCATCGACAGGAAAACGCCGACGACCCCGAGCGGCTGGCCGCGATCCTCGAGGGCATCGACAAGTCGGGCATGGACGTGATCCTCCCGCTGCACCCTCGGACTCGCGCGCGCCTGGACGGGGCGCCGCCCGCCCGAATCCGCGTGATTGACCCGGTGGGTTACCTGGACATGCTGGCCCTGGAGGACGCTGCGGCGGTGATCGTGACCGACTCCGGAGGCGTGCAGAAGGAGGCTTACTTCCTGAGCAAGCCCTGCGTCACACTGCGCGACCGCACCGAGTGGACCGAGACGGTGGAAGCGGGCTGGAACGTGGCGGTGGACGCCGATTCAGCCAAGATCGCCGACGCGCTCCGCAGCTTCCGCCCCAAGGGAGTGCACCCGAATCTGTACGGCGACGGGCACGCAGCAGAACAAATCACAGTTCTTTTGAAATAAACATCCCGGCCCGGGTTAACCTAGCTGGCCTGCAAGGATGGAACTGGGAACTCTGGGTCGAGGCCTGCTCGTATTAGCCGTCGCACTGGTTCCGCTCGTACCGTCGCCGGCGGCCGCGGCGGCGCCCCAACCGAGTCCCGGCTGCAACTGGGACAGGGTTGGACCACTACGGAGGCGGCGCCAAGCGAGGTTGTCGTGAGCCAGCTGCCCGCCGCCACCCCGGCGGAATTGAAGGCCCCAAAGACCGTCAGCCGCCCTGCGCGCCAAGTCAAGGACGCCGCCGCCTACGCAGCGGCCAAGCGCACCCCCAGGGGCCCCAAGGGCACCGCCATCCCGCAAAAGACGGCGGCGGCGCCGGCGCCCAGCGCGCCAAAAGCCCCCGGAGCGCCAAGAGTGCCTGCCGGATACGCGAGTGTGTTCAACGCAATCAGCCTCAACCAGGAGCTCTCGACATTGGGTGTCGGCGCCGAGCCTTCCGACACTCAGATGGCGGCCGGCCCGACGACGCTGATGGAGCTGGTCAAGTGCCCTGGTCGGCGGCGAACACGAAGCCGTTACCTGTCGCGGGCGTGCCGAAGTGTGTGGTGCTGCCCAGCTGCGCGCTGGCCACGGGGGCGCCCGTGGTGGCGTTGAGGACCACAAGCGTATTGCTGTTGTGGTCGATGAAGATCACGTTGCCGCCGGCGACGATCGGCGGGGAGGCGTCGACGCCGCCCGTGGTGTAGCTCCATGCGGGCGCGAACGTGCTGCCCGTTTGCGTCAGCGCGTACAGCCCGTTCGAGCAGGGGACGTAGATGTATGGCGCCCAGTAGGCTGCGGCGCCGAATGAGGCGTCGGATGTGAGGCCGGTGCAGACGTGGGTCGGGCCCTGCTGGCGCGCCAGGGATGAGTTGAGCAGGTAGCCGTCGCCTGTCTTTCCGTTCTGGAAGACGTCGCCGCCGCCCACCAGCTCTGGGATGATCGAGCCCACGTCCGCGTCGGCCGCGTCGAGCGAGCTCTGGTTCGCCGGGACGAAGCTGTTCTGGCGGCTCAGGTTGGGGTTGAGCTTGAAGACGCGCTCGCTGTCGGGCGGGCTGCCGTTGCCGATCGCCACGTACACGTGATTCGTCGAATCGATCGACTCGCCACCGGCCGCCCATACCGAGCCTGTGCCGTTGGTCTGGAACCTGTACAGCACCGCGCCGTCGGTCTCGCGCGCGCCGAGGACGATGCCGTAGTAGGTGTGCCCCAGGGGCGAGAAGCAGTCACCCGCGCGGCCGCCGTAAGGGATGTAGACGAGGCCCGAGCTGATGCCGAGGGCGCCGCGCTGGCCCTGGGCCTTGGTGATGTCGAGGTTTGCCGGGTCGACGTAGTGGCTGACCTTGAGCGAGTGGGAGCTCAGGTCGACGCCCCACAGCACGAAGTGGCCCGTGGAGACCATGCCGACCATGGAGATGCGGTTCAGTGAGGTGTCGATCACAGGCGTGCCCGTGATCCCGACGTGCGGTGTGACGTTGCGGCAGGGCAGGCCGCTCGAGCTCATCGGGGTCGCCAGGTGCCGGGACCACAGGACGACGCCAGTCGTGTCCTGGAGCGCGTAGAGGTAGTTGTCCTCGGTGACGATGTAGACCATGCTCTTGTAGACGAGGGGTTCGGCGTAGATGTCGCCGATCAGGTTCGTGTCGGTCCAGCCTGCCCCCAGGGAGGAGAAGAGGCCTTCGTTGGAGTCGTAGCCGGAGCGGGCCTTGTCGTTGTGGAAGGTGGTCCAGTTCGCAGACCCGGCGGGGGCTGAGCCGTTGGGCACTTTTGGTGCGATGGCTTGAGGTGCCGTGATGGTGGTTGCGGTGGTCGTGGATGGTTTGGTCGCGGCCGCCACCTGCGCGATTGCACCGGTCGTGCTGGCGAGAATCGCGACAAGGGCGGTCATGAGCCAGATGCGGCGGAATTTCATAGGGGTAACTCCATTGACGATGGTCGGCGCCACACCTTGCTGATCAGGCTAGCGTGCTACGTGATCCAGAAAGTCAGGGTCGCCCATGAGTCGTTTGGGAGGCTCGAGCCTGTCTGTCGCGCCCAACCGCTCACCTGGTACATGCCTGGCGCCAATCCCGTGGTGTCCCACGCGAGCTTGTCGCCGTTGCCGTAGGGCTGGACCATCGACCATGTCGTTGCATTCGGCTTGAGGATCCAGAACTCGTACGCCGGTGCGGTGCACGCCGTGGAGGTGCCCGTGAACGTGATCTGGCTCCCCGGCGCCTGCGGCGATGCCGGCGCTGCCGAGATCGATGCCGAGGTGCAGTTGGCCACGCCCAGCTGGAACGAGCCGATGTAGTACGCGTCGTTCGCGGCCGTAGAGCCCGCCTGCTTGACCCACACGCTCACCCGGTACACGCCTGGCACATATCCGCTGGTGTTCCACGTCCAGTTCGCCGCGCCGAAGCCCCGCTTGACCGTCCAGGAGAGATTTGGCCCCTGCAGCCAGAACTCGTACGTGGGCGCATTGCAGGTGTTGGACGTCGCGGTGAAGGTGATCGAAGCGCCTGGCTTCTGCGGCTGTGCGAGGTTCGCGCTCAGGTCCGCGCTCGTGCAGCCGCCGGCGCGCAGCGCAAAGGTGTCGAAGCCGTAAGCCTCACGGGCCACGGTGGACCCCTTTTGCCGAGCCCACACCGCGACTTGATACGTGCCTGCCGCCAGCCCGGTCGTATCCCAGCTCCAGCTGGTCGTGCCGTAGTCCTGCTGCATCGTCCACGTGCTGCCGGCGAGGAGCCAGTACCTGTACTCGGCGTTCGTGCAGCCGGCCGATACGCCGCTCCAGTCCACCAGTGTGCCCGGAGCCTGAGGCGAAACGGCAACTGTCGTCAGGCCTGCGGCGGTGCACTGTGGAAGCGTCAGGGTGTACGTGCCGAGCCAGGAGGACTCTTTGTTCGCCGTCGAACCGAGCGAACGCACCCACACCCCCACCCCGTAGATGCCGGGAGCCAGCCCGGTCGTGTTCCATGCGAAGGTGCCGGCTCCGTAGGACGTCTTGGCGGTCCAAGCGCCGCCGGGCGGGCGGACGATGAACTCGTATTGCGGCGTTGTTGCGCAGCCAGTCGAGGTGGCCGTGAAGGCAACCGTTGCGCCCGGAGATTGGGGCGATGCGGTGCCCGGGCTTAAATTGGCCGACGCGCAGCCCTTCAGCGTGTAGTTGAAGGCGGTGCCCGCGTCGTATGGGATCGTGGATGTGGCATCGCGAGCACCGACTTCGATGCGATACACGCCCGGCGTTACCGGCGCGGTCCAAACATAGGTCGCGCTCGCGCTGTAGTCGTGGACGATGGTCGTGACGCCGCTCGGAGACCGGATCCCGATGCGATAGAGAGGGTTGGGGCAACCGACAGCGTTGGCGGTGATGGTCACCGGCGAGCCTGCCTGTGCTGAGGACGATGGCGTTGCGGTCGCCGTCACCGACGTGCAGGCCAGCGGGTTGAATGCGTTCATCGCGCCGACGCTGAACGACCACGTGTAAGGCTTTCCGTTGACATTCAGCGAGACCACGTACTTGACGCCGGTCAGCAGCGGCGCCCTCGGGATCACGATCACGCCGCCGCGGCCCGTGAGGTTGCTGCCGACAGCAGGGTTGCTCGAGTCGATCACGCAGTGGGCGAGCGCAACGCCGTTTCCGGTGAACGAGTGGACCGTGCTGGCTTTCGTGGCGACGTTGCCGCCGACCTGCACGAAAACAGGCAGCCCGGTGGGCGCTGCGTACCCCGAGCACCCCGCCAGCGGGTCTGGGAACTCGCCGCCGCCGTAGCTCGTCAATGGCTCGATCGAGCCGTTGCCGGGGAAGTAGACAGGGTACGCGCCGCCGGTCCAGGAGTTGCCGCGCAGGGTATCCACCGCGGCGCCCATCTGCCATCCCGATTTGACCTGACGGTAAGAGCCGAAGCCCGTCGACGTCAGCCGCGGGTCCATCATGCCCATGGCGTGAAAGGGCGCTTTCATCCACCAGTCGATCGCCTGTGAATCGGTCTCGCTGGTGGTGGAGCTGACGTTGAGGTTGCTGTTGCGGGCGGCGGTGTCGCCGGCGAGCGAGTAATAGGGGACGCCGACGGTCTCGTAGTGGGTCACGAGGTCGTTCTTGACCATGTAGACGGCGTGGGCGTAATCACCCTGGCTCCAGGTGGCGTTCTCGGTGAGGCTGGACAGGCCTGTGGTCAAACGCCACGCGTTCAGGCGGGCCAGCCAAGGGGCGGTGGTGGCGGGCGTGGCGTCGAGGTGGACGGCGCTCTTGGAGGCTGCAGGCACGCTCGCCAGGGCTCCAAGGGAGAGCACGGCCAGGAGTGAGAGCGCCAGGCCACGGCTGGCAGGCGATCTGACGGCGGCGAGCGCGAGCGTGCGGAAGCTGTTGGCGGGGGCGGTCACCCTTTGCACAACGGCTGGGGGCGGGGAGTCTTGCTTCTGGCCCGGGGGTTCAGCTAGGCGCCGGTAATCGATTTCGCCTGGCCGCAGCTCCAGATCCCGCTGAAGCCGACCGCAGGCGCATTGCCCCAGGGGTTCAAGCCGCCGGCGCAATCCAGGACGTAACCACCGGGGGCGGTGGCCGTGCTGCCGGGCAGCATGAAGAAGCCGCGCGCGATGTCATGGCCGTACCAGTAAAGCGAGCCCGCCGGCACCACGGGTTTCGTCTCTCCCGGCGCAGTGAACGGATACATTCCGCCATAGCCGTTGAGAACGTAGCCCGAGGCCGTGCCCGGGATCATGACGATGTCGCGGGCAAAGTAACTGGTCCAACGCTTCGTCAACACCGGCTTCGCAGGCACCGAGGCAGCGCGGCCGATTGCGAACGGATTGACTCCGCCCGTGGCATCGAGCACGTAGCCTCCGGTCCCGCCCGGCAGGATCACGACCTTGCGCCCGCGGTCCATCGTCGGCCAGATCGCGTTGCCGTGGACGGCGGGCGGCAACGCATTGCTGCCGACGGAGAACGGATACAGCCTGCCATGCGTGTCGAGCACGTATCCCCCGGTGCCGTTGGGGAGGAATGCGAAATCGCGGGCCATGTCAACCGACCAATGGACGGAGGTGCGCAGCTTCAACGCCTCGCCATAAGACACGAGGGTGCCGTACGCGTTGAGCACAGCACCGGTCGACGGTGCGGCCGCGCCGGGCAGGGGATGAGCGGCTCGGGCGATGCCGCCGTACCAGTATTGCCAGGTGGCGACAGGTGGGCTGGTGTACGGCCTCAGGTAGCCATTGCTACGTAGGGCATACATGCCCTTGAACGCGAGAGGACTCGTGGCGGTGGGCGCCACCGTGGTGAACACCCCGGCCGAATAGGGCGAGACCAGGCCGTTCAGGGACCAAGCCCTGACCTTGTATTCGTACGTGTGGCCGGGGTAGCCGTGCACGGTGATGGTCGAGGTCCATATGCCGGTGCCCGCCGCCGTCGCCGGCGCGCCCAGACGCTCCGTGAACCATTGCCTGCCCGCCGTGACGTCGAAGGAGTAGAGCGCGAAGCGCGAGATCGTGCCGGCGTAGTAAGCGCCCGCCGTCACGTCGTACTCCATGCCGGTCTCGCTCGCTGTCACGGACGGGAACGCGAACGGATGCGTGAAGTGGGCGCCGATCGCGTCCCACAGCTCGGGCGCGCCGGCGCCGTACTGCAGCGCAAAGATTCCGGCTCCGCGCAGGTTGTCGGTGTTGACCAGGTCGTACTTTTTACCGATCGCGTAGGCGTCGTCGAAGTACATCTGCCTGGTGCACTTGAGCGCCGAGCTGTACCAGGTGTCGCGACGCTCGGCGCCGGCGAGGTCGTGGGTGTCGCGATGCGCGTGGTACTGGCTGTTCAGGTAGTAGCCGTTCTCCTGCGACGCGTCGAGGTAGCCGTCAGAGGCGACGGTCCCGCTCACCGGGTATGCGTTCGGCGGCGCCGTCGTCGGCGTCACGCCCGCGACGCATTCCTTCCGACCGTAATAGGGAACGCCGAGGATCGTCTTGGAAGCGCCGACAGCGTTGATGTACTGCGCCATCACATGCGTGTCGTTGTAGTAGTACGTGGTGAGCGGCGACGTTGGGCCCAGGCAGAACTTCGTGCAGCTCAGCGGCGCATGCGCCCAGTTGTAGTACTCCATGTCGTACGTCATCACGAAGAATGAGTTCACGTACGGCGCCATCGCCCTCACGTCGAAGAACCCGAGCGTGTCGGCGGCAGATCCCGAGTACGTGTCGACGGCGATGTATGCGCTCGGCAGCGCCGCGCGCATCTCCTTGGCAAGATCTGCCATCTCCGCGCGCAGGTCCTTGCCGTAGATCGTCGTGCCGACCTGATACGCGCACTTCGTGTTGGTGCCCTCGTAATCGAGGTTGACACCGTCGACGTGCATCTTCGCGATCTGCGCGACCGTCGCCGCGACTGTGATCTTGCGGTGCGTCGGATGCAGCGCCGCGCACATCGTGCTCGTGGGGCTGCCGCTGAACACGTGGAGATTCAAGGACAAGATCACGCGCACGTGGTTCGCGTG
>DHIZ01000332.1:18735-22895 GCA_002404055.1 Chloroflexi bacterium UBA4733 | reverse complement strand
GGGCAGCGACAACGCTCGCTTGCACAGCACACTGCTCGGGCGGGGAGGGACGGTGCCGGCGCAATGATGCCGGCGTGCGGCGACCCAAAGTTGCGGCGGGGAGGGCCGTTCGGTCGCCGCCACTGTTCGCTTGCGTGACTGCACGCTCGCGTCGAGAGGGGCACGATCTGCGTCGCAATGCTGGCGAGCAAACATCCCTGTTGGGGCTGCGCCCGTCACCGGCCAGTCGCCGGTCATCGGGAACACCAGCCATCGGCGATGGTGCCACGGGCGGTTCGTGGTGTGCTGGGAGCACCGGAACCGGGGCGCTCGCCGCAATCCCACCGATATCCTACCGGCAATGCCCCCTCGCCATACCGGTGCTACCCTCTTCCCGAAGGGAGCAGCACGATGCGCCCGCTCCGGCCATGGGTCTTGCTCGGCATTCCGCTCGCGGCCGAGATCGCCAGGTTTTCGGCTGGCGCGCAGAACCTCACCCTTGGCACGGCCCTGGCGATCCTCCTGTCGAGCTCGGCGCTGGCCGGCCTGCTCTGGCGTAGCGGACGCTGTGGTTCTGGCGCAGTACCTGACGCTGCACCGCACCCAGCATCGCCAGCGGCGGTCGCCCACCAGGAACTGGAAGCATTGCGCCGCGAACACACCCATCTGCGCTGGGTTGCCGATTGGCAGGGGCGCCTGTTGCAGCAAACTGGCGCCGCCGCCGCGTCGCGCCGTACCTCTCGTCATCATCGCGCTCCCGAACGCGCGGCGCCATCCGACGCTGCTCGGCAGTAGCAAGGGATACCGCTCCCACGGCACCCGCTTGCGTGACCGAAGTCGTCCATCCCGATCCAGCACGCCCGGGTAACAGGCTGATGCCTCACGCCACCCGCCACTCCACCACCAACCTTCAGATCCTCCTCGTACACTGGGCGAGGAGCAAGAGGACGATGGACACCACCACCGCAGGCCAGTTGACATTGATCCGCGCGATCACGGCGGCGCTCTCCCATGCCGGCGTACCTTACTGGCTGTTCGGCGGTTGGGCGGTCGATTTCGTCGTCGGCGCCTGCACGCGTCCGCACGATGACGTGGAGTTCGTCGTGTGGAAGCACGATCTCCCCCGCCTGCGCGCGCTGTTCGAGGCGCACGGCTGCCGGCCGGCCTTCACCCACGAAGACGCCGCCGGCTGGTGGAGCGACGACACGCTGGTGGAACTCTACGTCGTCGAGCGGGATGACCAGAGGCAGATCGTCACGCCCGGCCCCTGGAAGGACTGGCCCTGGCCGGCAGCGTCCTTCACCGCGCCGCCCGGCCGCTTGGACGACGTGGTCTGCCCGCTGGTACGCGCGGAGGTGCAACTGCGGACGAAGGAAGGGTACCGACACCACCCGTCCGGCGCGCCGCCACGACCCAAGGACCTCGCGGACATCGCCCACCTGCGGCGCGCCATCGCCGAACGTTCGGCGGGATGAGCCCAGCTCCGCGGGAGTCCGGGCGGCGAACACTTGAAACAGAGACGCCGCCGTGCTGGTCACGCTAGCCACCGATCCACCTCCAACCACCACCCGTCTTCCGTCACCACGACCAGGCAGGGATCGACCAGCACCAGCGCCGCCACCACGGCGGCCAGGCCGCACAGCAGGGCGCGCACAGCGGCGATGAGCAGCCAGCCGAGCACCGGCAGCAGGCGCAGCGCGGAACGCTCCACCGCCGCTGCCATCGGTGGCAGCGCCCGGGCCACCGACACGACATGCCGCTGGACGGCAGAGAGCCGGGCCGACGGGGTAGCCGGCAGTTCATGAAACACCACCACGGCGCGGGGAACGACGCCGGCGGCGAGGACCGCCCGCAGTCGGCGCTGGGCGCGCGCTGGCAGGATCGTCGCCGGCCCGAGCGGCTCCAGCCACCAGTCCCCGACCTGCTGCGGGATGACCGGCGCCATGCTCTGGCCGAGGATGCGCACGGGGAAGCCCAGCGCCAGCGCGACGGCTGGTCGCGCTGCTGGCCGCCACACGGCGCCCCCTCCTGGCCGCACCAGTCCTGATCGCATTGCTCGCTCCTTTCCGTGCGGCGTTACACCGTCGGTGAGCATGCGGCACACCGGGGCCGCCCTACAATGTCCGCACGGACATGTCCGGTGGGACATGGCTGGTCGAGAGGACATGGACGGACGGACATGTCCGTCCGTCCATGTCCTCTAGTCGGCACGGGACGAGCACAGCGAGGGACAGGAGATGGACGAGGAGGCCCGGCAGCTCCTGGAGAGTTTCCGCCAGCTGACGCCCCGTCAGGCCGAGGTGCTCCGCCTGCTCGTCCAGGGCCTTGCCCGCGAGGAGATCGCCCGCCGCCTCGGCGTCACGCCCCGCGTGGTGGTGGCGGATATCGGCGTCATTTATCGCGCCTTCGCCCTGGACGAGTCCGGCCTCACGCCCGCCCAGCGCCGGCTGGAGCTGCGCCGCATCGTCGCGGTGCTGCGCAAGTTGGAGCGGGAAGAGGCACCGCCACCGCCGCCGCCAGCCGCGCCGGCGTCTGAACCTGCGGCGGCAGAACGACCGACACCATTGGTGCTGCTCCCGCCACCCATCCCCACGCCGCCGGCGTCGTTTTCAGCCTGGCGCTGGTGGCCAGTCGCAGCGGCCCTGCTGCTCCTCGCCATCGTCGCCGGCACCTGGTGGGTGACGCACGGAGCAGGACAGAGGGCGCTGGCCGGCACCACGGCAATCAGCACGACGGTAACAACTCCGGCAGTGGTCGTCGCCGCGCCAACGATCACGCCCACCGTCGCCCCATCGCCAACACCGACCCCCCGGCCACCAGCATCTACAGCGACGCCACCACCAAAACCTACGCCGTCGCCAACCGCCACGGCGACGGTCAATCCCGCTGCCACACCGCTGAACCTGGCCGGCAAGGTCGCGTCCAAACGCCCCGGCACCCCCCTCCGCCTGGGCCAGCCGGTGGCCTCCATCATCGACCAGCAGGCCAAACCGTATGACCTCTACGCCCTGCAGCTCCAGGCCGGCCAGACCCTCCACGTCCAGGTCACCGCTTCGTCCAGCGCCTTCGGCGTCACCCTCGCCGCGCCGGGTGCGGTGGATCTGATCGGCGCGCCGGGCATCCCCCTGGGAACCTTCCTCTGTAATTTCCGGAACCCTTGCGTGAAGGACTTCGCCATCGCCGCCGACGGCGCCTACACGCTGGTCATCGGCACCAATGAAGGCGCCGGCGTCCGCTACACCCTGCTCGCGACGGCGCGCTGAGCGAGGGCGCCCCGCCAACGGCGTCACCGACGAGCCGGCCCGCCGGAACGGTTCCCTTGACAAACCGCCCCGAAATGACGAACATGCGTTCTATACCGCAAGGAGCTGCGGGAACGACGCGGGGAGGCCGCGCGGGAGCGCTCCCGCGCCGAAGGAGCGTGCCATAGTGAAGGTACCGGTCCTGCCGCCGGGTGCCACGACCCCGATCGCACCGGTGCCCGCTACCGCCGACGCCGCGCCACTCCTCCCGATCACCGCCGCCTGGCGGCTCGATGTTGCCGGGCAGCGCTTGGTCGGCCCTGCCGGCGAGGTGCTCCTGCCGGCGCTGGAGTTCCGCCTGCTCCTGGTCTTCCGCCGCCATCCGCACCGCGTGTTCAGTCGGGACCACCTCCTGGATCTCGCCTGGGAGCCGGCATTCGAGGGAACCGACCGCGCCGTCGATCGCGCGGTCTACCGGCTGCGGCACCTCCTCGAGCCCAATCCCGCCCGGCCGCGCTACCTGCGCACCCGGCGCGGCGCCGGCTACAGCTACTGTCCACCCCCATCGGTGCCCTGACAGGGTAGGTGCGCTCCCGGCACGCAGCCGTCACAAAAGGAGCACAGTGGCGGGATAGAACGAGCACACTGCGGGGACATTCCTCCGCCATACTGCCGGTAGTCGAACAAACGTTCGATCTCGGCGACCCGGTTGGACCCGGCGCCGGCAGGACCGGAGGACACGCCCATGGACGAACGCTCCCCAGCCGCAGAACACCGCCCTGAGTTGCGGGAGATACCGCGAGAGACGCCGGATGATCTCGGCGGGGCCTTGCAGCCCCTCGCGGTGAGCGGCCTGGTGGTGAGCACGGCGGCGCTGGTCGCCGCGCTGCGACGGTACGTGCCGCAGCTTGTCACTGTCGAACCCCTGGACGGCGGACG
>DHIZ01000332.1:9742-18514 GCA_002404055.1 Chloroflexi bacterium UBA4733 | reverse complement strand
GACAACGACAACGACAGCAACGGCGTGCCGGACATCCGCTTCGGCGGCACGGTCAGCGGCGAGGGCGTCGGCTCGACGCGCGCCTCGGGCGGGGCCAACCAGTACGGCGTGGACCTCTACACCGACTACACCCAACGCTTGTCGATCACCAACGGCGGCCTGGTCGGGATCGGCACGACCAGCCCGACGCAGTTGCTGCACCTGCAAGGGGGCAGCCTCTACATCAACGGCGGCAGCATCCTGGTGAGCGGCGATGTCACCACCGGCGTGGGCGCCTTCTACGCCGTCAACACCAAAGTCGCCGACTCCGGCGGCTGCTATTACGCCTAACCCCGGAGCGACAGAAAGGACAAGCAGCATGCCTACCTGGACGAATAATCCTGCGACCACGAGCACCCATGTGCGCGCGGTCCACATCAATGAAGTGCGCGGGGCCGTCAATTCCCGCCGCTCTGCCGTTGGCCTCGCCACCGTCACCTGGACCGACGATCCTTCAGTCATGACGACTACCCATATCAGGGCGGTCCATTTCACTGAACTCCGGTCCGCCATCCAAGATCTCTGGACGCACCAGGGCATGGGAGCGCTCCCCGGCTGGTCGGCCGGGAGCGCTCCTGCTCCCGGCACCCGCCAGATCAAGGCCAGCGACATCAACGACCTGCGAACCTGGCTCGATCAGTACTCGGCCGCCGCGGGAACGGCCACGGGCGCCGATCCCTTCCAAGGGGTGACGTCCTTCTCCTACGATCCGACGACCTACCAGCCGGGCGTGACCGGAACAGCGCCGAGTATCGTGGACGACTTCTGGGTAGCAGACGTCGTTGCCCTGCGCAATCCGGCCAACGATCCGTTCATGCTCCGGACCAAGGTCATCGCGGACCCGAACAACAACAATCAGGTGTCCTATCCCGACTACCAGACCGCCTTCGGCCGCTACACCTACCAGGATTTCGACAACTACGCCGTCCTTACGTCGGAGTTCGACCCGCTGGTGATGGTCGATGGGAACAAGGTGACTGTAAATGACCAGCTCACCAACGGGACGAATGGTTACATCAACGACTTCTCGCTCCGTGCCGAGGACTTCGCCTCGAATCTGAAGGACTCCGGGCTGTACTCGTACTTCATCTGGAACGAGCCCAACAACAGCAACTCCAGCGACTACATCCCTCAGTCTAACGCGATCAACTACGTCGCTCTCCTCTACCAGACCTACACCCGCATCGGGTCCAGAGTCCCGAATGGCTTTCTCTACATGGGCGGGCTCCTCTGGCCCAGGAGCGCCACCGTCAACTCGGACGCCGCGACCACCCAAGTCCACGACTATCTGCAAGCCATCTACGAGCAGTTGCAGACGTTGAAGAACCAGGGCTTCATTCCCAGTTGGTATTTCCCCTGGGACGCCGTCAACGTCCATATCCACCATTGCGGCTTCACCGATCAGGACATGGCAAATCTGCGGCAGATGATCGACGGCCTCAAGAGCGCCTACGGGGACCCGACCCCGGAGGTGGTCGTGGGCGAGTGGGGGGTGACGCATGACGAGGCCGCGCAGCCCGGTTGCCTCCTCTCCGCGTACGCCGCCATCCGGAACCACTTCGATCGGATGTGGTACTTCCAGCATCCCAACATCGCCGACCCCAATGCGAACCCTCCCGACCTCAGTTGTGGCGCGACTGGCGACTCTTTTGGTCTGACGGAATGGGGATTTACCCCACCTCCGCCCGGCTCGGTCAACCAGCACTTCAAAGTCACGAACCACTGTCCGTCCTGGCAGGACATGAAAAACGCCATCGCGAACCCGAATCGTCCGGCATAGAACGCCCGGCCGGGGAGGCAGGGCGCTTCGTCCTCCTCCCCGGCGTCGCGTATACTCGGGCGATGATTGCCAAAGCGTTGATATGGCTCGTCCTCGGCGTCCTGCTCTCCGGGCCGGGCGCGGGCGCCGAGTTGAGCGGGGCGAGCCCATCCGGCGCCCCCGCCAGTGCGCCTACCTGGCGCCACCTCGGCCTGGGCGTCGCGACGGTGACCACGCTGGCCGTCGATCCGCACCAGCCGCGGCGGCTCTACGCCGGCGGCTACACCGGCCTCGACCTCGGCGCGGACTTCTTCCGCAGCGCGGACGGCGGCGCGACCTGGATCCTGGGCCGGGCGCGGCAGATCAATCCGACCATCCTGGATCTGGTCGTCGCCCGCCACGATCCGCGCATCCTCTACGCCAGCGACTCCGGCGTCTTCAAGAGCACGGACGGCGGCGCGACGTGGGCCGAGCGGAGCGCCGGCTTGCCGCCGGTCGCCACGCGCGACCTGGCGCTGGACGCCGCCCACCCCGGCACGCTCTACGTCGCCCACAGCTACGATGGCGTCTTCCGCAGCACGGATGGCGCGGCGACCTGGGAACGTCTCGCCCTCCCCGGCCATCCCTGCGACTTTGGGCCGGTGGCGGTCGCCGCCACCGCGCCGCCGACCGTCTACGCGAGCGGGGGGTGCGCGATCATCCAGAGCAGGGATGGGGGCGACTCGTGGCGGGTGCTGGCGGGTTCGCCGATGGACATCGGAACGATCGCCGTCGACCCGGCCGACCCGACCCATGTCCTTGTCGGTGGCCCGGGTGCCGGCGTGTGGCAGACCAGGGACGGCGGCGCCACCTGGCGCTACGTCCTGTCGTCGCGCGGCGACGCCATCGCCTTCGATCCCGACCATCCCCGCCTCGTCTTCGCCGCCGGCTGGCCGGATCGCCTGGACTGGAGTCGGGACGGCGGCGCGACGTGGTCCGCCTTCGGCCAGCCGCTGCCTACGCATGATGTCCGGACGGCGCTGGTCGTCGGGGGGATGCTCCTGCTTGGGGGGAAGGGTGGGATCTGGCGAATCGACGTGCCGGCGGAGGCGCGCGGCCTGCCGGCTCTGCCACGGAGTGGCGGCGGAGGCGGAGCCGCCGTGGCTGATCGCCCTACCGCGCCAGGCGCTTAGCGCATGTTTCTGCTCCACCGCTACTCACACCCCTAATCCTGCGGCCACCGAGTGCGATGCTGTCCGCCAGCGTGATCATGCGCTAGGGAGCACTGCATGGCGACGACATCCCCCTTGACGTTCGCGCGACTCCTCGCCCAGGAGTTGCTGACACGCTCCCCACACGCCAGCCTTTTCACGCGCGCCGGGCCGCATTGGGGCGCCCACTGGTGTGTCGCCGTGGGCTTGTGGGAGCTGCGCTTCCTGGGGATCAGCCGGCCGGCGCTGGGCCCGGCCGGTCGCCCGCAGCGCCTGGTCGTCTGGCTCGGCGATCTGCGGGTGTTGCCGGGGCCGGACACCCGCACGGCGCGCCTGCGTCTCAGCCCGCTGCCAGCGGGCGAGACATGGGAAGGGGTGGTCTTGACAACGTTCTAACCGACGCCGCTCGAATCAGCGCCCGGAGTGGGACCAGCGGTCCCAGCTATCCGGCGAGCGCATCGGGCGATCGGCCCAGCGTGCGCCACAGCGCGGCACCGGCGCCATCGTCCCTTCCTCACCAGCCTGATCACGCCGGAGTACCGCCACGCGCTATGATGCTCACGGACGCTCTATTACAGGCGCAAAGCGCGCATGGGAGAGATCGATGACGACCGAAGCCTATTGCACCAAGTGCCGCACCAAGCGCGAGATCACCGACCCGAAGGACGTGACGCTCACCAACGGTCGCCACGCTCTGCAAGGCGTCTGCCCCGTCTGTGGCACCAAGCTCACGCGCTTCGTCCCCGGCCCGGCCACGACACCGGCCAAGAACTGAGGATCGCCGACACGACGACCGACGGTCCTCTCGGCCCGACCCGGTGCGGTACCCTCAGGAGGAACCTGGCCGCTAGCTGCCAGACGTGCACCACCGAGGAGGCCGCATGGCCCACGATTCCACGCCGCAGTGGCAGCCCCTCAGCCGGTTGCCCTTCATCGCCGCCATCCTTGACGGCATGCTGACCGACACCGAGGAGCACTACCAGACCCTCCTGGAGGCCAAGCCTAGGCCCTACGTCCTCGACGACGCCACCGTCGCCCGCGTCATCAAGGTCTACACCGACCAGGCCGATGACTTCCGGCTCTACCAGGAGCAACTCGCCCGCTGGGGGCGCGACACCCTCACAGCGGCACAACGCCAAGAAGTCACCCGGCTGGGCGAACAACTCGACCGGCTGCGTGTGATCAACGCCGCCATCCTGACGCTGGCCAAGGAATTGCAGTCCGGTACCATCGAGCGCACGCTCGCCAAGAGCGATCTGGAGATCGGGCTGGAATGGTTGCTCCGGCAGCCTACCGAGCGGAGGGAGCGGTAGCGGTGACGGCAAGACGATGTGGAGCATGCCTTGGCGCTCTGACGCATGCGGTACACTGGCATCAGCGCCACACGACCCGTCGAGGCGAAGCGTCCCGGGTAACCGGGGCCTACCGGGTTTGGGGTAGGCCGGTCTCCGTCCGAACCCTCTAAAAGAACCCCCTGGCTAGCCTCACGGGCCGTGTGGTGTCTCCGGGGGCAGTTCGAGCACTGCCAGCTTCCAACGCAAGAGTTGGAAGTACTGTGTGTCCCCCCGCTCATACGCCCGGGCCACCGCGCCAGCCACCATGTCGGCGACCTGGATCAGGTTGTCGCTGTGCGAGCGGTGCTGGACAACCCTGGCCACCGGCGGTATTTCGGCACTGCGCAGCGCGTGCCGGAGCGCGGTAGCAAACCTGGCCTGGTGTTCCCTACTCTGCACCGCTTCGTCCATGACTAGCAGCGCGTCCCGCAGTTCCTGGCCGACGAAGGCGAGCAAGGACTGCACCAGTTCCGGGTAGAGCTGTCGCCGGTGACTCGGGTAGGCGGCAGGCCAACGCCGCTTGTCCAGGACCAGGCTGTAGGCCCGGAAGGGATAGGGCCGGATCGCCGTGAAGAAGGCGCGTCGCCATTGATTGCTGGTTTCGGCAAACTTGAACTCCTGGCGCTCCGGCAGGCCCAGCGCGAGCCGCAGGTCGTGGACGGCTTGATGCAACGGGATCGGATCGTCCACCAGGAGGAGCACCAGCACCAGGTAGTGACTGGAACCGCGCTGGAAGGCAAAGCCGGGATCACCCGATTCGTCCACATAGGCATACATGCCCTCAGCGCCGCCGCCACTGCCACCAGTGCCGATGGAGATCCGGCTCCTCATGCGCCGGCAGCGCCAGCACGCGTTGCAATTCCCCCTCCAAGTTCCGTGCCCGTTCCTGCCACATCGCCGCCGCCTGTTCGGCGGCGCTGGCGCGTTCCCGTTCCCGGTCCGCCCGCGAGCGTTCCTCCGCCAGGATGCACTCCAGCGCTCCCAGGGCGTGCGTCGCCGATACCGTGTCCGGCATGTCCACCCTATCGGACAGCCCACCGGCGCGCATGTCCATGGTGTCAGTGGTGTCCGCCGGTTCCGCCACGTCTGCCAGCGCCGTGACCCCATTGTCCGCCATGGCCGCTGACGGCACCAACACCTGCATTCGTCCGTGGGCCCGGCGCTTCTGGTAACGTCCCGTGGCGAGGGCGCGACGAATGGTGCGCTCGGAATAGCCCAGCGCAACAGCCGCCTCCGCCAAGGAAAGCCAACGCCCCCCGTGGCCGCCGGCCAAGTCCGCCATGCCCGCCATGTCCGTCGTCCCCTCGCCGCCTTGTCCGCCAGTGACGGACAGCACCATACAAGCAAGAGGTCGATCTCGTCGGAACGCCCATGACCCATGGCCTAGCCGCGCTGCCCGCGCCGCGGCGCGGGTGAGCATGGTGCATCGGGAGAGCCGCACAACCACAAGAGCAGCGGATACGGTCACAACGGGACGGCGGAGCCATACTGCACAACGTCGATGCTGTCAGCTAGACTGCACGATAAAGGGAGTTATCGTGCGCTCACGACGGCACGCAGAAAGGGAGTAACCATGGCCGAATATCCGCTGGCCACGTCGCCGGCACTGCCAACCCAGGCCGCGACCGACGCCCAACTTATCGCCCTGTGGCTGCATGGACGCAGCCCCCATACTCAGCGCGCCTACCGGGCCGATGTCGCGCGCTTCCTCGCCGCCACCGGAAAAGTGCTCTCCCAGACCACGCTCGGCGACCTGCAGGGGTATAGCGACCGCCTTACGGGGCAGGCCCCCACCAGCCGGGCCCGCCGGCTCGCGGCCGTGAAATCGCTGCTGAGCTTCGGCCACCGTCTCGGCTACCTCCATTTCGATGTCGGGAAGCCGCTCCGGCTCCCGGCCGCCAAAGCTACGCTCGCCGAGCGCATCTTGCCGGAAGCGGACGTGCAGCGTCTCCTGGCACTGGAGCCCCAGCCGCGCAACCGTGCCCTGCTCCGGCTCTGCTACGCCGCCGCCGTCCGGGTGTCCGAGCTGTGCGCGCTGCGCTGGCGCGATCTCCAGCCGCGCGGCGACGCGGGCCAGGTGACGATCTTCGGCAAAGGGTCAACGACGCGCGCCATCCTTCTGCCGGCGGGACCGTGGCGCGAACTCCTCACCCTGCGCGGCGCGGCCGGCCACGACGACCCCATCTTCCGCTCCCGCCAGGGCGGCCACCTAGACCCCTCCCAAGCCCGGCGCATCGTCTACGCCGCTGCCAAACGTGCCGAGATCACCCTGCAGGTCTCGCCGCACTGGCTACGTCACGCCCACGCCAGTCACGCCCTGGACCGCGGCTGCCCGATTCACCTCGTCCAGGCCACCCTGGGCCACACGTCCGTGGCCACCACCGGTAAATATCTGCACGCCCGGCCGACCGAAAGCTCGGCCACGTACCTGGCGGTCTAGACGACCAGCACGGTCGCCACGCCCGGCGCCGGTCGAGCCTTGACACGGCGGCACACGATGTTTGACACTTGTACGAACACTTTGGGAACGGAGGCGAACGTGGCAACGGTGAGCATGCGCGACTTGGCCCGGCGGGCCAGCGACGTTGTGGAGGAGGTGACGCGGAGCGGGCGGCCGGCGCTGGTAACCCGGCATGGCCGCCCGGTGGCGGCGCTCATCCGCGTGCGGGAGGAGGACCTCGAAGATTTCATCCTGGCAACAGCGCCGGAATTCATCGAGGGCCGGCGGCAGGCCGACGAGGAACTGGCCCGTGGCAACACGCGTCCGCTCTCCACCTTCCTGGAAGACCTCCAGGTCGAGCAGGCCGCGCCGTAACCGGACGCCGACACGATGCACAACCACGTCGAACTCGCCACGGCCGCGCAACGCGACCTGCGCCGGCTCGGTCCGGGGATGCCACGGGAACGCATCCTGGCGGCCCTCTCGGACGAGCTAACGGCGGTGCCGCAACCGGAGAATCTGGACATCAAGGCTATCGTCGGTGCGGCGCCTTGGCTGCGCCTGCGCATCGGGGACTATCGCGTCCTCTACCGTCCGCTCACTGCTGCCGAGCTGGCCGAGCTGGCACGGCGCCACGGTTCCCTGGACGGCCCGGAAGGCTTCCTCGTCCAGCGCGTGATCCACCGCCGCGACCTGGAGCGGGCCGTCGCGGCGTTGCCCTAACACTCGGCCGACGGATGCCTCGGCGGGAGGAAGGAAAGGTCGCTCATCCATGGAAGAGCAGCCCATCGCGGCGACGAGGGAACGCTGGACCCAGGACCGCGCAGCCGCGCGGCTGCTGGCGATCGTCACGGCCCACCTCCGCCAACCAGACGACGCCGTGCCGGCGGCCTTTAGTACGGCGATCCTGGGCTACGCCGCGTATCCGAACATCGTCACCGACACGCCAGCGCTGCGGCTGATCGATCCGCAGCAGGCAGCCACGGCGCCACAGCAGGAAGAACACCACGAGTTCGACGGCGTCGCCGAGACCACGGACGAACAGCGCCACTTGGCCCACGTGCTCCGGCTCCTCCAGCCCTACGCCGACACGCCGGGGACGGCCTTTTGGATCATCCTGGAAGCGACGCCGCAGGACGAGCACCGCTACACCGTGCGCTGGTGGATCAGCGACAACCGTTCCATCGTGGCCATGCCGGAACGCTCGGGCACTTGGACCGAACTCCTCCAACCGACCAAGGCGGCAGCCGCCTTGGGGCGCCATACGGCACCCTGGCGGAACAGCCAGGCCAGCGTCCTCTCCGCACGGCCCTTCCTAGTCGCCCGCGACGCCATGCTGGAAGCGAATCGCCCGACGGTGTGGAACGTCGCGGGCGACGTGGCGGTCTACCGCGAGGCCGACCAGCACACCGGCAGCTACCTCGACGTGCAGCGGCAGTGTGCTGCTCAGACGCCCGACGGCATGCTCGCCGAACTCGCGCGCACCGGCGGCGACGCCCTGGCCGACGTCTACGCCGCGATCACTGCCCGTTACATCGCTGCCGGCGCCCCCGATCACGGTATCTGGGTGAACGTCGATGACGTGCTCCGTGATCGCGGCCTCAGGCGCGTGGTGCATATTCAAGGGGAAGCGGTTAGCAGAGGTCGGTGGCCAGCAGGTAGCGCCCGATGGTGAAGGCGGCGAGGAGCCCGGCGAGGCGGGTTTGCAGGCCCCACCAGGAGCGGGCGCCGTGGTCCTCGAGCCCGTGCTCCTGCTTGAGCAGGCCGATGAGCGTCTCGATGCGGTTGCGGATGTGGCGCAGGAAGGCCCGTTCGCCTGGATCCTGGTCGGCGGCGTGGCGGCGCGGCGGCGGCGCGATCACGGTGACGCCCGCGTCGTCCAGGGCGGCCGACCACGCGGCGGAAGCGTAGTGGCTGAAGTTGCGATCACCGATCAGCACCATCCCGGGGGCCAGGAGCGCGAGCGCCGCTTCGCGCTCGTCCGCGGCCGCCGGGACCAGCACCGCCTGG
>DHIZ01000332.1:0-9563 GCA_002404055.1 Chloroflexi bacterium UBA4733 | reverse complement strand
ACACACCGGCACCGGCGTGCCGTCGATCAGCCGGCGCGCGTCCGCCGGGTCCAGCAACTGGTCGCGCAGCCAGCAGCGGCAACGGTCCAACAGCCGGAAGAGGCCCTTGGTGCGCTTGTGCAGGACACTCCGCTCGGGCAGCGCCGGGAACAGCCCCCGCCAGTTGGCCGAGACCGTGCGATACCAGCGGCGCTCCCGCGTCTGCCCTTCCAGTTCCCGCACCAACTCCAGCGTCAGCACCTCGCTATCCGTAAACTGCGGCTTGACGCCAGGACGCCCCCGCACCAGCACCGCACCCTCCTGCTGGTACCACTCGTCCACGACCACGTAGACCACGGTGAACAGCGTCTCGTAGGATACGTCAGAATAGGACATGGCAACCTCCCAATGGACGGGGTGAACAGATCGTCCACTGTGGAGTTTGCCATCTCTTTTGCCTCACGGGAATATGCACCACGCGCCTCAGGCGCTCCCAATAACTTACTACACCGTCAATGCGACCCAGTGGGCCATGATCAGCCTGTACGGTGTCCAGAACCAGTCTGGCAAGATCTACTTCTATGGCCCGCTCGACCAAAATGACCTGGATGGCACCACCCTCACGTCCGCCCAAGCGTGGAATGCCCTCTGGAACGCCCTGAACAGCGCCGGCGTGCTGGTAACCATGCCCTATTCGGCGGAAGTTCACAGTGAGACGTAGGGGCGGTCGCGACGAAGGTGAGAGCAGTTGACGAATGCAGCTAGCGAGGAGATCAAAGTGAAGCAGCGGTCGAGCCGCCGTATCGGCAACACGCTGGTGTGGCTGGTCGTGATCGGGGTTCTGACGCTTACCGTGGGCGTGGGAACCGCGCTCGCCACGGAGGGGGGGACGGCTGGCTGGCCGGCGGCGAAGGCGCAGTGGCAGCAGCAAGAGCAGGCGAGGATGGCCGAGGCCCGCCTGCACGCGCCCCCCAAGCCGTCGTCGCCGCAAAGTGCGGGCCCGGCGCACACTCCGGACCCGGAGCGCCATGCCGGCATCGACAACGACATGCACCAGGGCCCCTTCCCGGCGATGGAATTCGCCGTGCGGAATTTCTGGCAGGGTCCCGTCGGTCCGAACTGGGTACTGGTCTACGCGGGGGCGAAGCTGGACGTGGTCGATGGTCGCACCAGGCAGGGGGCGCTTCGACTCTACAGCGACACGCGGAACGCGTACGGCGTCTTCGAGGAGCGTCCGCTCGGCACGTTCCTCGCGCCGAGCGGAACGGGTGATCTGACGATCACCGCGGCGAACGGGGGCGTGCTGCAACTGCGCACGGCCAGCGGGGCGACACTCTCGTTCGATCTGACAACGCATCAATATCAGTAGGTCCGTCCCGAGCCGTGGACCTGTCGTGAGTGTGCGCCGGTACATCGGTTTGGTGCACTCGATGGACCCGGAGAGGACACGCCGTATGCCCCCTACCCAGCGCTACACCGTCACAAGTTGGGTCGTTCCGAGGGCCGTAGTCTAGTGCTCCGTTCTCTTCGTGGCCCCTGCATGCTCGCATGTGCCCTCTTGCTGGCAGCGTGCCGGCAGACGTATCCGACCGCGAATCCGTCTTCGATCGCTTCGGCCACCACCGTACCGTCGCCCGCCGTCGGAGTGACGGCGGTGGCCACGGTCTCAACTGCGACGACCGTCCGTCCGGTGCCGGTTGCCACCACGCCCTCGACGAGCGCGGCAGCAGGTGGAACCTCTACGGTGTCGGCGGCCATGCCGGCGGCGGCGGCCATTGCTCAGTCGGCCGGCGTGACGAATGAGGCAAACGGTACCAGCAGCTCCAGTAGCAAAGCTGCGACCTTCTCGGCACGGGTGACTGGCACCATCGCCGTGCCGGGCGATCGCGGCTTCCTGGCCATGGCCGTGGGATCGGGCGGGCAGTTATGGGTGACGCAGGAGGGCGATCCCGCGCAGCGGCCGGTCGTCGGGCACCTGCTGCGCGTGGACGCGGCGAGTGGGAAGGTGGCGCTCGACCGCCCGGTCGGAGGCTTTCCCGGAGCAGTGGCCTTTTCCGGCTCGTACGTGTGGGTCGTCAACGGGATCGGCGACGGGAAGACGCCGGAGGCCGGCGCCAACACCGTGGTGCAGATCGCTCCTGCCACCGGAGCGGTGATGCACCGCTACCAGATCAATCAACCCTACGGGGTAGCCGCCAGCGGTGACGCAGCCTGGGTGGCCGCGGCCGGCGACGGGGACGTCACCCGCATCGTGCGCCTGGATGGCAAAGCCGGGACGGTCGAGCCGGCGACGACACTGCGCGGTACCGCCCAGAGTGTTGGTGCCCCCGACATTGTGGTCGGCCCGGGCGCGGTGTACGTCGTGGTCCTGGTAGCCGAGCCGGGGCAGCCCGCTCGGGATGTCGTCTACCGGCTCGACGGCGCGACCGATCAAATCAGCGCGCAGCGGACACTCCCGACCGTCGGGACGGCCTCGCTCGCCTATGGCGACGGGGTGGTCTTCGTCGCCGTGGCCACCGTCCAGGCGGGCGGTGTCTATCAGTTGGATGGTCGTACCCTGGGCCTCGCGCGGACGGTCACCACGGAGGCTGCCCGTGCCATCACCACGGCCAACGGCCATCTCTGGGCGCTGTTCAACAACGGCGGCAGCCGCCCGACGGCGGTCCTCGCGCCCTATGCGATGGCCAGCGGCCGGTTAGTGGCTCCTCCGGTGGCGCTCCCTGCCGGCGACCCGAACCTGCTCGCGGCGGACAACGCGCGGGTCTGGGTGGCCCCAGAGGGCCGATACGAGGTCGTGGAGGTTGCTCCGTCATGAGCGGTGCTGGCTATTTGGTCGTGTTTGGATCATCCGCCGTCCTCCAAGGCACGGAGAGGCCGCGGTAGGCCACCGGCGCCGGACAGTAGGCGCACGCGGCGGGCAGATCGATCGTGTCCCGAGCGATCAAGGTCAGCCCTCCATCCTGCCCTGCTGGTGTGCGCTCCGACCATACCACCGGCCGGTGCCCCTCAGCCCGCAGCCGGCATCCCACCTCGTCTGCCGTCAAGAGCCGCCGGGCCGCGCCCAAGGCCAGCCGGCATCGCAAGACCACTGGCCCGGTCGGGTTGTTCAACGCCGGCCTGCTGGCGGACCCGCCGGCCTGGCTGCACGTCTGCGAGGCGCCGCTGGATGCGCTTACCCTCGCCATCTACGGGGTGTCCGCCGTGGCGCTGGTGGGGACGGCGCTGGGGGAGCAGGTGCGGGCGTTCCGCCGCTGCCGGGGGGTCCTACTGGCGCTGGATGGCGACCCGGCGGGGGAGAAGGCGACGATCGCGGCGGCCGGGGCGCTGCGGGGGCTGGGGATTGTCGTCCAGCGGCTGCCGGTGGTAGCGCTGGGTGGAGCCGACGATCTCAATGCGGCGCACATGGCGGACGTGCTGCGCCTGCCGCCCTTGCCGACTGCATGCGGTGTCCCCTACGTCGGCGGCACGGTGCCTTTGACGAACTCGAAGGGCGTCGCGAGGGTGCGTTGCTCTGGCGTGGTCTCGGCGCAGAGTTTCGCCCCCTCCCTCTTGAGCGTGGCGATCAGCTCCTGACGCGCCTGCCAGGGCAATATCTCTAGTTCTCGCTGGAAGAAGCTGAGACCCTGGATCAGAAAGGTAACCGCCACGTCGGGGTCGCGCAGGACCAGGCTGGCCTCGTAGGGCGCCGTCTGCACATCCTGCAGCCCGGCCTCGGCGAAGGCATCGCCCACCGCTCCCGTCTCGTGCAAGTGCTGCTGGACGCTGCTGCCGTGGCGCTCGGCCAAGTCGAAGATGGGGGCGAACCAGCGCCGGAACCAGGGCTGCGCCAGGTCCCAGCGGCAGGCCGCCGCCACCGCGATGGTCCCGCCGGGCCTGGTGACCCGCCGCAGTTCCCGCAGGGCCTTCGTCACATCCGTGAAGTGCAGGAAGAGCACGCCGACTGTGGCGTCGAACTCGCCTTTGCGGAAGTACATGCGCTCGGCACGCCCGTCGACGAACGTCACGTTCTGGGCGCCCCGCTGGGCGGCCTTGGCCCGGGCGCGCGCCAGCATCCCTGCCGAGGGGTCCAGCCCGGTGATCTGGCCGCTCGGTCCCACAGCCGCCCACAAGCCGCCCTCGAAGGTCTGGCTGGCCATGCCGCAGCCCACCTCCAGCACCTTCGCCCCTGACGCCAGGCCGCTAAAGGCGGTGAAGGCGCGGCGGTACTCCAGGGCATTCGGCACCATCTGGGCGACCTGGACGTCCCAGTCGGCGAAGAGGTTGAACTGGGAGAGGTAGATGAGCTGCAGCCGACGCGTCAGGTAGTCGGAGCGCTCCAGCATGCGGCGGGCCTGGCGGGCGTAGCGCGCCCCGCGCGTCGTCTCCAGCACGTAGCGCCGGCCGTCACGTACCTCCAAGCGCACGGCGCCGAGCACGAGCCCGGCCAGCAGCTCGTCGTCCAGGGTGTAGGGCACCCACGGCCGGTGCAGGGCGGCCTCCACGAAGTCTTCTTCCGGCATGGCGCCGTAGTGTTCGAGGGCGAGGTGGTTCTCCACGAAGGTGACGAGGCCGTAGACCAGCACCAGCGTACCGAAGCCGTGGGCCTCCAGGAAGTCGCGCAGGCGCAGGATCGCCTCGATCGCTTCGTCGGTGTCGATGTGCAGCGTGCCCCGTCGCTCGTGGGCGACGGTGGCCGCCGTCGAGATCAGCACCTCGTGGGCGGCAGTGCGCCCCAAGCGTCGGGGCAGGGGGGACGTGCCGAGCGTGGCACTGATCAGCGGCTCCCGCCACTGCTGGGCGGCGATCCGGGCGGCCTCGTCGGCCACCAACTCCTGGGCCTTGAACTCGAAGTTCTCCTTCTGGAGACCGGCCAGCCAGGGATCGAGCATCAGGCCGGCGCGCAGGAAGGCGCGCAGGGCGGGGGTGAGGTCGGGGAAGCCCCGACCGGTGGCGGACATGGTGCGCGTCGTCACGGCTGCTCCCTCCTGCACGGGGGCATCCTACCAGCGTCGGGGCTGAGGCCGCTTGCCGCCGGATGGGGAACCCCTAGTGTACTGGAACGATACCCCGACTGGCCCGTTAACGTACATGCTGCTCCTACGCTGGCCGGTGTTTGCAGATGCCGCCCTGGCGTCTCTACTCGCGTTTCCGAAATATCGAACATCTGTCCTATCATGCGCCCGGTAACGGTGCCGCTCCGGGGGGTGCGGGAAGGGAGGCCGGGTGTGCGGGTCAGTATCATTGCCAAGAGCGGCGCATTCCGGTCTAGTTTCGCCCGCCTCTTGCGCCAGCGTGGCATCCGTGCGGAGATAGCGGCTTGGCCGGCGAACCAGCTTGCCGCTGAGGTGGCGATGCCCAGTGGAGAGCCGACGCTGGTGCTCCTGGAGACCGAGACCTGGGATGAACGGACGGAGGCCGCTGCCGCCGGCCTGTTCGGTGAGCAGGTCACAGTGCAGGTGGTGAGCGCCGCTGCCAAGGACCCGGCGATCCAAGCACGCATCCTGGCCTGGGGCGCATCCAGAGTGATTCCTGACGACGAGCAGGTGCTGGCGCGCTGTCTGGTGGCGGTGCAGTGGTGGCTGGAGCAGCGGGAGCCCTCGCGCGTGCGGCTGGGCGAGGTGGTGTTCGATCCGGTGCGCGGCGAACTCATCGGCAAAATGGCACGGATCAAGCTCACCGGCAAGGAGAGCTAGGTGCTCTGGTACCTCTATACGGCCGCTGCGAGGGGGAGATCGAGGCCCCTCGCAGCGGCGGACTTGGCGCAGCGGCTCCGAGTGACTGGTCAAAGACCAACGACGGCAGCGGCCGTCCGTACCCATGTCAAGACGCTGCGGCAAAAGATCGAGCAAGACTTGCACCATCCGCGCCTGCTCGGCCACGTGCGCGGCCAAGGCTACGTCCTCCTGCTCCCGGCCGGACACTCAGCGGAGGGTACGCCTGTACCGACGTGAAGGAATCGGCGTGAAGATCTCTTCACGCGTAAGAGGGCTCCCACGTGAAGCCTTCCTAACGCGGCATGCCGGAGCATGGGTGGGCGAGGGAACGACTGCTCCCCCGCTGGGTGGAAGGGCCGCCGGCCGTTGGCTCCGGCCACCATCCGCTGCCCATCGGAGTGGTGCTCCAGATTGTGTCCGCAGCACCACCCAAGAGCCACGATTGGCGCGGAGCAGATGGCCCCTCCTCCGGTTGAGATCGGCAGCATGGAGAGGGACAACGATGGCTACTTGCGTTGGCAGCAACTATAACGTCCAGTACCTAACGGGTCGGCCGTTCACCGGTGGAACCATCGGGTACGACATTAACCAGGTCGCGGCGGCGTACGGCATCAATCCGGCCACATTGGCGACGATCTCCTCTCTGGAGACGGGAAGCCTGACGGGGCCAGATGTCAACAACGACAGCTACGGCTGTAACCCTTGCAACGCGGCAGGGGCGGGAGCTACGCAGATCGGTCAGAACATGTTCGACGCTTGGAACGCGTCGCAGGGCGGGGGTAATACTTTCTGCAGTTCCATCTGCGGCGCTCCCGGCTCGCTGACGCTGCGCAATAACCTCGACATCTGTGCTCAGTACCTCAAGGCAGCCTTCGACCTCGCCACGTCACAAGGTGGCTACAACGACGTGCAGAAGATGGCAGCCGCAGCTACCTCATGGAACGGCTTCGTCTGCGCCGGCAACCCGAACGGCTATTTCTACCCGTTCCCCGGGCAGTATGGCTACGGCCTGCCAGGCACCAGTCAGATGAGCGACTACGGCTCAACCGCTGGCTATCTCTATCAAAATTCAGGCTTAGAAGGAGGTGGCGTGTACGATACCTCCCAACTATTGCCGCAGTAACGGCCTGAGGAGAGACCTCGGCTGAAGTGGAGGGGACCTTGCCATTCGTGCGGTCCCCTCCGACTGCTCGGTGACGCGGGCCACGCTCCCGCGTCATATGCATGCGAGTCCAGTAGGACGGGCAAGCGGCACCTTGCCTGACAAAGGGTGAAGGGACGGATCGGGGTTGGTCGCGCTGTGCATCGGTCGGGCCTCGTTGCTGGTCCTTGGGATATTCCTCACGCTGCTCTCGCCGGGGATACGTTTCCTGCCAGGTGCCGATGCCGAAAACTGCACGTTCATCCTCGGTTTCAAGACCATCCACGATCTCCTGCCCGCCATCGTTGGTGTCTGCGCGGACGACGAGCAGCACAACCCGGCCAACGGCGACGCGCTGCAGCACACGGCGAATGGTCTCTTGGTCTGGCGCAAGGTGGATAACGTGGCGGCGTTCACGGATGGGTACCGAACCTGGCTTAACGGTCCCCAGGGATTGGAGGAGCGGCTGAATGGGCAACGCTTCCCCTGGGAGAGCAACCCGGCGAGCCTGCCAGTGGTCGCGGATGCGCCGGTCGGGACGGCGCAAACCGTTGATGCTGCCTTCGCCCCGCTCGCTCGCGACCTCCCATCGCGCACGCGGGTCCCGGTCTGGCTGCCCGCGCGAGCCCCGCGGGCACCGGCGTTTGGTCTCCGGTGCCCGACGTCCTATGCGCTGCTGACTCAGCAGCCAAAGCCACCGGCGCTGGCTCATGGCTATCTGATTGCCATGTACTGCTGGTCCAGGCCTGTCCCGCCAGACGATCCATCCCTCTATGCAGCGGGAAGCAGTCCCACCGAGAGCGCCGACCTCGGCTATCTCAGCGGCAGTCCTGTCATGCCCCAACTCCAGTTCGTGGACCGCCAGCAGCTACCTGGTGCTGTTCTGAGCGTCGTACAACTGCCGAGTGGCCTGATGATCCAGCGCTTCACCGATCCAAACGGCGGTGAAAGCGCGGCGTGGGCGTCGGGGGCGTGGCAGTACGCCGTGATCGGCAGCGTGGCGCCGGCGAACAGCTCCGCGCCTTCGCGGCAGCAGGTAGACGCCTTGCTGGTGCGACACGCCACACAGTTGGCCACTCTGGTGCAGGCTGACCCGCCGGTCACGCGCGCAGTTCGCGGTTGGGTATCCTCGTCCTACAGCACGCACGATTACCTGACCGTGACATGGCAGACCGTGCAAGGGTTCTTCTATCAGGTGCGGTGGAAGGATAACCCAGCGGCGGGGATCGCCATGGCGCGCACAATGGTACCGCTCGCGACGCCGTGAGGGCCATGCTCGGGGCACGTCCCGGTGCCAATTGCTGATGCATTCAGAGCATCCTGCTGGCCGACTACTTCAAGGACACCTTCTCCGGCCAGAATCCGGTGGCCTTGAGGCGTCGGCGGGAAGGTGCGCCCACTGAGCAGTCGGGTGGCTCGCTCGCCGCGGTGATGCAGGCACCCGATACCCAGCGTGTCCTTGCTCGTCGACGTGGCCCGGGGCGGACTCACCGCCCGCCTACTCGTGGCATTGCTCGTCATCTGCGTCGAGTGCCCGCAGCCGGTCGCGCAGGCTCGCTCCTGACCGCCGTGTCGAAGCGACCACCGCTGCTGCCACCGGTAGCGCCACCGGCTGCACCCTGGCCGGCCCCAACGCCATCGCCCGGGCCGGCACTGGCGGCCGCTCCCAGAACCAGCGCTTGGTCCGCACCGGCTTGCGGTTGCCGCTCACGATCAGCAGCTCGTCCTGCCGTAGCCGCCGCACCTCGTCCGCCGTCAACAGCCGCCGCGCCGTCTGGTGCTCGCTATAGCTCCGAGAGGTGACCATGAGTCCTTCCGGCCGCCGGCTGGTGTACTCCTGCTGCACCGTCCACTCTCCCAACAGGCGCGACACCTGCTCCGCCGAGGGATAGTCCAGCCCGTGTAACACCACCTTGGTCGCACAGTTGGTGCGGATGGTGTCCGCCCCTTCCCGACCATACAACCCATCCAGTTGGGACAGCGCCTGCACCCCCAGCACCAGGGCGATCCCTCGCCCCCTGGCCACGGTCACCGTCGTCGCAAAGTGCGGCAGGTGGCCGATGTTGGCGAACTCGTCGAGCAAGAGCGTCACCGGCACGCTGCCGCGCTCCTGGGTCAACTGATCGAGCAAGAGCGTGAAGAACACCGCCGAGAGCCCGGCCAGCCGCGCCACATCCGCCTCGTGCAGCACCCAGTACGCCGCCACGGGCCGCTGCAAGAGCAGCCGGAAATCCAACGCCCGCGTATCCGCCGAGGTGACCCGCGCCACTCGCTCATCCTCCAGGAAGGCCAGCTTGTTCGTCACCGCCAGGACAATGCCGGCCAGCGTCTCCGCCTTCAAGCCAGCCATGGTCCGCGCTGCCGTGCGCGCCGTCCGCGCCGGTGACTGGGCCAGCACCTGCATGAGCGGCTGCGGTCCCAACTCCAGCAGCGCATAGGCTGACGCCGGCGTCGGGATGGACTGATACGCCGTGTGGGCGAAGATGGCCGCGCACAGTTGTAAGTCGCTGAGCTTCCAGAACTGCTGCTCGTGGCGATCGGCCTCCGTCTGCATCACGGCAGCGGCCAAGAGGTTCGCCAGCCGTGGATCACGGCACCAGGGGATCCAGTTGCAGCAGCAGGAGGCCTCCGGCTCTCTCGGCGCAAAGCGCCAGGCGATGGGGTGCAAGCCGCTGGTGTGCTCCCAGAGTTCCCCCTTCGGATCCGTGGCAACAAACGACCCGGCCGCCCAGGCGGCGTTGGGCAAGAAT
>DHIZ01000262.1:9412-41384 GCA_002404055.1 Chloroflexi bacterium UBA4733 | reverse complement strand
ATCCTCGTCCATCCCCGAACCCTACCGCTACCTTGCCCATTTGTCAAAGTTATTTCGTGACGGGTCCTAAGCCGGGAACGGTCCGCGCGAGAGCCGTCCCTACATCCGTACCGCCCAGCAGCGCGTCGGCGACGCTCGCTTGCCCGGCGGCGATCCCCCAGCGCAGTGCAACGGCGAAGCGGGGGTCCAGTCCGCCGGTCCTGAGGAACTGCTCGGCCGATGCGTGTACGGCCGAGAGACGAAGCGCCGGCCCCGTGGTGGCCTCGATCGCCCGTAAGGCCGCATACGCTAGTTCGGGCTGCCGGCTGCCAGCGGATAGGCCACTGACGGCTTGCAACTCTAGCTTGGTGACCGCCGTGACGCCGCCAGGCGTCCCGAAGGGCACTGGCGCGTAGGCGAGGCCGTCATCCCAGTGCTGGGCGATAAGGTCGCTGGGCCAGGGGAGGGAATCGAAGGTAGTGGCGGCCAGGCCGCCACCGAAGGTAGGAATGGCGTAAGTTCGGTGTTTCGGCATGCCGCCAGTGTGCATACCGCCCGCACTCGGCAATGCATCCAGGCCGAAGCGTGTCGCCAGGTCCCGCCAGAAGGTGACTCCCCGTACGGCCGCCGGCTGATCAACGACAACCGCCCGACTCGCGTTAACCACGTCGCCACCCATCTGCCAGATGGGGACCTCCCGTGGCAGTGTGACCGCGTGGCAGGTCCAGCAGGCGTTGAGGCCCGTGCTGGGGTCGGGTTGCGCCAGCTTGGGAGCAAGGTCGATGATCTGCTGCCAAGTCCAGGGCTGGTCCGGTGGCGGCGGCGCCAGACCAGCGGTGCGAAAGAGTACAGTGTCGACGCGCATGAGCCAGGGCGTGATGACGAAGGGTAGCGCGATCTGCCGGCCGTTCACCTGGCCAAGGGCCATGGTGCCCGGCAGATAGGCTGGCTGCGTGCCGCGCTCGCGGGCCAGGTGCGCATCCAGCCCGCCTACGGCCTGGTAATGATCCAGCCAGGCCGTCGCCTGCATGAAGGCGCCGGCCTCCACGATAAGCAAGTCGGCTTCCGCCCGCCCGGCCGACGCCAAACCGGCGAAGAAGGAGCCGTAATCGATCCGGGTGATTTTTCCGGCACCGTCGCGCGTGAAGGCGCCGGGGGCCTGGTCGCCTTTGAAAACGCGCATCGTCAAGTTAGCACGTTGCCCTGGCACCAGCTCCTGACCAGACAGCCGTGTTACCGCCGCGCGCACTGGTGCGACCCAGGAAGGCTCAGTCGAGCCAGCGGACGGCGCACCCAGGTAGGCTGCCATGAGGACGAGGGTGGGCGTGGACCGCGACAGTGGGGTGTGGCCTAACCATGGCGGCAGGCGACACGCGGCCAGGAGGCTCAGCGGCACGCTTGCGCCGAGGGCACGCAGGAAGGAGCGACGGGGCGACCGCTTGAGGCGGCACTCGGCGACGAACATCTTCTCCTCCAGGTCCCCTGCCGCTCCCTACAGCCCAAGGCCGGCGGTGTATTCGGCGGCGGCCGTGGCCAGGCCGGCGCGCAAGCTGTGCCCACCGTAGCGCGTCAGGTCAAGGCCCACCGCTTGGGTCCGGCGCTGCACCACGCGGGCGACGCCCCGATCGGACAGCCGGCCGAGCAGGGCGTCGTTGCGCCTGAGACCCCGGAACAGCGGTCCTGCCGTGATGCCGGCCGCGCGCAGCCAGTCCTGCAGGGCGCGCGCCGGGCAACTCTGGGGATGGCCGACAGACAGGCCAAGCGCGATGGGAGTGAAAGCATCCACGGGCCGTGCTCTCCGGAGCAATAACACACGTTGCCTGAAGTACTACCCCTTCGTCCGAAGGGACCCACAATGTACCGGAATGCCACGTCATGATTCTCAGCATCGGTCACAGTTCGACGTAGCAATTCATGATGTCGCAATGCGGTCAGCTGTCGCAGCCCACGCCCTCCGAACATCCGTCATCGCGCAGCACGAGTCGGTAGCCACGCCCCCGCTCGTGGGCGATGACCACAGCCTCTCCCACCAGGTCCTCCAGCCGACGGCGCAAGTTGCGACAACTGCTCCCCCGCCAGCCCTGCCGCCCCACCGCCGACGTCGGCGGTGGTCCAGAGCACGGCCATGAGACGCGCCTCGGCCGGCGTGAGCGTCTGCACCCGTTCCCCGGTGCCCAGGGTCCCGCGTGTCGTCTCCAACACCAACGGCCCCAGCTCCAGCCGGCCCGCCTGGCCCCGCAGCACCGCCCGCTGCACCTGCAGCGCCAGCAAGCGGAGGGCGGTGCGATCCTCCGGGAAGCCGTCCGCCGCGCCCTGTTCGGCCATGGCCAGACGCAGCCCCCAGCGTGCGGCCACCGGCGAGATCACGAAGACCTCGCTGGCGCAAACCGCCAGTCGCTCAACGGCCACACAGGCGGCCGCGTCCCAGCGCGGCGCATGCAGGATCGCCACCGGCTGATCGCCAGCCGCCAGCGTCGCCTCCAGCTCCACCACCTGGGGTAGCAGGGCGTAGGGCTGCAAGCACTGGGCAACGACCGTGCAGACCAGGCGGCTGTCACTAATGAGGAGCACGCGCATGCCATCCTCCGCGTCGGTACCGCCCGCCACCCGGCCACCAGAGCGACACCGCCGCCCCTGCCCGCAGCACGGTGGCGGTACCATGGCGAGGAACCGCCGCGCCGAGAATGGCCGGACAGCGGGCAACTGGGATGCGCTACCATAGCACATGACGTGCGTCGGCGGAAGGAGTACTATGGCGACGGTGGACGAACCGGAGTTGGTCGAGGACTTGCGCGCCTTCCTGGCCCACGGACTGATCCTCGATCCCTACCTGGCCGGCCTCATGGGCGAGCACTTCGAAGGGGATAGCCGCCGGCGCTTGGCGCATGAGGCGGCCCAACTCGCCGTTCGCCACTGGCGCGAGCCGCTGGTCACCCGGACGCTGGGCGACAGGCCCGCGCCTACCAGGCTCGGGCGCAGCGCCGCCGAGGAAGTGTTGCTCTCCTCGGCCGTTGCCCTGGCCCACGAGCGCCAGGGGCACATCCACGTTACCCGCGACCTCGCCGAGGAGGCGCTTTCGCGCGTGCAGCGGTTCATCGCCGGCCGTGCCTTCGGCGCTCTGGTGCAGACCTACATCGCCGTGACCTACGCCGAGAACCACGGGGCCGTGCGCCACTACGGACGGATCAAGGAGCCCGACTTCGCCAGCGGTATCCTCCATCGCCCCTGGGTCCAGTACCCCCTGGACGACGAGCTGCTGACTGGGCTGTTGCAAGGGACCTACCGGCTGGCGATCGAGGAGGGCGAGCGCTGGGTGCAGCACACCGAGGTAGGGGAGCAGCGCTACCAGGAAGTGCGTCATCTGCTGGAAGTATCCGGTTACCTGGAGCGCCGGCTCCAGCTCATTTACCTCTCCCAGTTCAATCTCTTCCAGGATTGGGACGCCAACGTCGCCCGGATCATTCCCGGCGCCCAGACCGAGCGCCACGCATTCACCGCCTTCGCCCGCCTCCCCGCAGGCGGTTCCCTGCTTGAGGTGGGTTGCGGGCCGGCCAGTCAGACCTTCGAGGGGGGCCTCTGGCAGGCCATCGGCCCGACCGGCACCGTGGTCGGGCTGGACCCGGCGCCCGGTATGCTGGAGCGCGCCCGGACCAAGGCCAAACAGTACCGGGCCAAGAATGTGCGCTTCGTCGTGGGCCGGGCCGAGCACATGCCGATGTTCCGCGACGGCGAATTTGATGCCGCCGTCGGGACGGCATTTCTCCATTTCACCGATGTCTCCCTCGCGCTGCGCGAGCTGCGGCGCGTCACCCGGCCGGGCGGTGTCATCGCGGCGGCCGTTCCCTGCCGCTTCCCATTCACTGCTGACTGGTTCCAAGAGTGGTTCGCCCCCATCTTCGAGCTGGCCCGCCAGCATCGAACGACCGTTCGCCAACTCCTGCCGGAGCCGGGCGAGATTCCCAGGCGTTTCAGGGAGGCCGGATTGCAAGACGTGCAGGTGGACCAACGCGTGCTCCCTTGGATAGCGATCGAGCCGGAGCTCACCGTCGCCCATCTGCTGGAAGGGGTGAGCTTCTTCCAGGCCGAGGTGGAACTCCTGCCCTGGGCCGCCCGACAAGAACTCCTGGAGCAGTTGAAACGCCGGGGCGAGGAGGTCTGCGCCCGCACCTCGCCCGAGGAGCGCACCATCCAGAATCCGGTCGAGTTCGTCCGGGGCACCGTGCCGCCAGCGTAAGGACCAGACGGCCGCCGACGCCGATCAGACCGCCGCAGACACCGACCAGAGCGCCTCTGATCGCGACCAAGCCGCAGCGCTCTCGGAGGCCGACCAGGCGCCCGCCGCCGCCGATCAGACCGCCGCAGACACNNACCAGACGGCCGCCGACGCCGATCCGCCCGCCGCACAGGAAGGGAGCCGCAGCCATGCCGGACTTGCCGAACGAGCCGCCGCCCGACTGGCCCAGCTCCTTGGACGAGGTGCCCCGCGCGCAGATCGACGAATGGGGCGAGGAAGAAGCGCCGGCGGTGGTGGAGGAGTGCCGCCAGGCGCTGCACGATCCGGACATAGACGTGGTCGTGCTCTTCCTGGAGGACGGCACCTTCCACTACGACGTCTGTGCCGGCAGCGCCGCCAAAGTCACCGTTCTCGACTTGGGCTACATGCAGACCTTCGGTGTCCCCGGTCGGGTGCGGCAGGAGCTGATCGACCTGGCCCGGCAACGCTTCCAGCGGCTCGGTTTACCCGAACTCGATCCGCCGCGCAACGGCTAGCACGGCAAGAGCGGCAGTCGCAGCGTCCCCGCCATGTGCGCCGCGTTGCGATCGTCGGCGTCGCCCAATGCCCCCGCTGGAAGGCGCTTGACGGCGATCCCTAGCGCCTGCAATGCGCTGGCGGCCGAGATTGTCGCCTTCTTCCGCGCTGGATCGCTACCCAGCGCCAGCAGCACCCCCGACAGTGGCAGAACGCCCGCACGTGCTCTCCCAGGACCGTGCCCACCAGCGCTACGGCAGGCAACCCGGAGACCGCCAGCGCTAACGCATCCAGCGGCGCCTCGCAGACGTGCAGTCAGGTCGGCGGGTTCGCCAGCACGCCAGCGTTGAACAGCCCGACCGGGCCGCTGGTCTTGCGATGGCGGCCAGCTTTGGGCGCGTCCCGGCGCGGGTAATCCGGATGGACCGCGCGGCCTGTAGGCGCCGATGCTTATGGGGAATACCAGGTAGCCATAGTCGGGGTCGCCGTTCGGCCAGGCCCCCGGCGATGCCCAGCCCAACCCGTACTGCCGCGCGATCCCGAACGGGATGCCTCGTTTGATCAGGTAGCCCTCGCCAGGGGAGTTCGGCAGCGCCGCCTGCCAGTCCGGTAGCTGCTCCAGCCCGAGAACCGAACGGACCGGCCGGAAGGTCATCTATGGCAAGACCCGGGAAGAGGTCGCCGGACGCTTGGTGACGGCCCTGAACGACGTACGGCAGGGTCTCACACTTCCGGGGGAGCGGCTGACCGTCGCGAAGTTCCTGGAGCGTTGGTTGGAGGACTCGGCGCGGCCAAAGCTCAAGCCGAGCACCTACGTCAGTTACGAGACGCTAATCCGGCGACACCTCGTGCCGGGCCTTGGCCAGCACTCGCTCGCCAAGCTTTCCCCCCAGCCCGTGCAAGCGTTCCTGAACGAGCGGGCCGGTTCCGGTCTCTCCCCACGCCGCGTCCAGATGATGTACGCGGCGTTGCGTGTGGCGCTGGGTCGCGCCGTGAAGTGGGGCCTCGCCGCCCGCAACGTCGCGCTGCTTGTGGACCCTCCGTGCGTGCCGACGGCGGACATCCAACCGCTCTCCTTCGCTGACGCGCAAGCCTTCCTGAGTGCCGCGCAGGGCCACGCCTACGAGCTGCTGTTCACCGTGCTCCTGACCACCGGGCTGCGCGTCGGCGAGGCGCTCGCCTTGCGTTGGGAGGACATCGACCTTGACGCCGGACGGCTTTCGGTCCGCCATACCCTGGAGCAGTTGCCTGGGAAGCCGTGGCGCTTGGCGGAGCCGAAGTCGGCGACGAGCCGGCGCACGCTCCCGTTGCTCCCCGAAGCGCGCGCCGCGCTCCGCGCCCAGCGCGCGGGTGCTCGAGTTGCAGCTTCGTACGGTTGCTTGGCGGGACCACGGGCTGGTGTTCCCGTCTGGAACAGGGGAGCCGCCCCACGTCACGAGCGTAAGCCATGCGTTCAAGAAGCTGCTGATTCCGGCAGGTTTGCCGAGCACGCACCGTTTGCACGATCTCCGCACAGCACGGCGACCTACTTGCTGGCCAAGGGCGTCCCCCCTCGGGTGGTCATGGAGCTGCTGGGGCACAGCCAGATCAGCATGACGATGCGCTACCAGCACGTCCTGCCGGCGATGCTGGAGGAGGAGGTCGCGCGACTCGCCACGGTCTTCCCCACGTTAGGGAGCATCCGCGAGGGATAGCCACGGCACGTCGGCATGGCATAGTATCTGGAACGCAGGAGACGTGGAGACCGACGATGGTGACGACGAGTTCCGGAAACCGGCTGATCGAGCGCGACCCCCGCATCCACGGCGGCGAGCCCGTCATTCGTGGCACGCGGGTGCCGATCCGCTCGATCGTCCTCTCGCTGCGGCAGGATTACCCGGGTGACTCGCCAGCCGTGGCAGCGGCGTATCGCATCAGCCTTGCCGCAGTCGAGGCTGCGCTGGACTACTACCGTGCGCACGAAGCCGAGATAGAGCGCGTCATCGAGCAGCGCGAGCGCGCCGCCTCCGACCATTGATGCCGGCCCCGGCAGCATTGCTGGACGAATGCCTGGATCTCGCGCTCGTCGGCGACTTGCGGCAGCGGGGCTTCGATGTGCTGTCGCTGCTTACCATCGGCCCGCGCGGTGTGGCGGACGCCCTGGTCCTGGAGCGGGCTACCGAGCTCGGCCGCGTCCTCGTCACGCAGAACGCCGACGATTTCAAGGCGGTGCATGCCGCGTGGCGCCAGCAGGGGAGGGCGCACCCGGGCATCATCTGCCTGCCGCAGCGTGCGCCGCTCGGTCGGCGGACGCTGCGCGCGGCGATGCTGCTGGACTGGATTGGCGCGCAGGAGTTCGCCTCCCGGCTCTTCGTCTGGGGTGAGCTGCAGCGGCTCCTGGAGCGCGGTTTCCGGCTGCCCGGCTACACTGCTGACGACGTGCAGGAGGCGCTGGGCAGGGCATAGCCGAGCCGTGACCGCGGTCGAGTTCCGAAGTCAGCCGACCCGGTTGCTACATGCGTTGCTACAGAGCGGCCTTCTAAGGCTTCGGAGGGTACGCCGCACGCCCAGTTCTAGGCACGAATGCAGAGTGGCGGCGGGTAGATTTGAACTACCGACCAAGGGCTTATGAGTCCCCTGCTCTACCACTGAGCTACGCCGCCCCAGGGGCAACAGTGTAGCGGATGGACGCTGGGCGGATCAAATGCGCTGAGGAGCAGAGCCGGCCCCGGCTCTGCTCCTCGCTACACGTCGCTGGCCAGGATGATGGCCTCACAGACGTCGCGCATCGACTTGCGCGAGTTCATCGCCATCTTCTGGATGCGATGGTAGGCATCGTTTTCGGTGCAACTGTAGCGCGTCATGATGATGCCCTTGGCGCGGTCGAGGACCTTCCGCGTCTCGAGGTCTGTGCGCAGCTTCATCGTTTCCGCCTCCAGGCGGCGCAGGTCGGCGGCGCGGGCTACGGCAACTTCGATGGCCGGACGCAGGTCGGACTCCCGAAAGGGCTTGACCAGGTAGCCGACCGCGCCTGCCTCGCTGGCGCTCTCCACCAACTCACGCTCACTGTAGGCAGTGAGAAAGAGCACCGGCGCCACTGAATCGGTGTTCAACTCTTTGGCCGCGGTGACGCCATCGGTTCCCGGCGGCATCTTGATATCCATGACCACCAGGTCAGGCTTGGTGTCACGGGCCATGCGTACCGCCTCGCGACCGTCGGCGGCTTCGCCCACCACCTCGTAGCCCAGGGTGGTCAGCATTTCGCGCAGATCCATGCGGATAAGTGACTCATCGTCAGCAATTACGATGCGACCAGACATGTTTACCTCGTCTTCCAACGCTCCGTACTACCGGGGCGAACCAACGTCCCTGTTGGAAGACCAGCACGCGCCGGCCCGAATGGATCAGCGAGCGGGACTCCGTTGGCTGTCGCTCGCGCACACTTGACTATACCACCAGGCGTGGAGTATCAGGAAGTATCACCGGTTGCGCCACGTGCTGGCGAAACCGTTTGACCTGGATGAACTGCTGAGACTCGTGCAAGCGGCGCTGGCGGCCGAACCGTAGTGTACTTAGCCGCTCCGTCGCGCCGCTGCGGTCGGCCGGGGAGTCGGCACGGTCAGTATTGGTGGGCCGCCGCCGTACTGGTACCCGGCATTGGGTAAGGTCCGGTGCAAAGCGCAATCGTAGACGCCCGGTGGCGGCAGATTGGGACCCCAGACACGCACGTCGATCACAAATGGTGGGCAATTCTCCGCCTGCTGGCCAGTTGACCAGAGCGCTGTATAGGTGCCGAGTTTGTAGGTGTGCATCGTTGGTTCCGTGCCGCTGATGAACCAGTCGACATGGCTGGGCTCGCCTGTAGTGACGTAGTTGGCGACGTATTTGTCGAGCCCTGGCAGTTTGGTATAGCCGATCTTGCTCGTGCCCGGACCATTCGGGATAAGCCCCGTGAGGTCGGAAACGTTTTCTTGCACGAGTCCCGGCGGCGGCAGGAAGGGTTCTACCGGCAACGGCTTGAGTGCCGTCTCCATGAAGTCGTGCCAGATGGGGCCGGCGCCGGTGATGCCGATGACGTCGACCATCGGGGTGTTGTCGGCGTTGCCCACCCAGACCCCGGTGACGAGGTTCGGCGTGTAGCCAACCGTCCAGTTGTCACGGAAGGAGTCGGTGGTACCCGTCTTTGCGGCTGCCGGCCGGGAAAGGACGAGGCCGCTGCCCGGGCCGAACTCCAGGTCGCGGGCGTGGTCGTCGCTGAGGACATCGGTCACGAGGTAGGCCACCTGGGGGCTGAATACCTGCTGGCCGGCGGGCGGGTGGGCGTCGTCAAAGTGGTAGTAGACATGGCCGTAAATATCATGGATGTCGCGCCAGGCGATCGGCGGGGGGCGCACGCCGTCGGCGGCGACGACGCCATAGGCGGAGGTGAGATCCAGCAGTTTCACTTCGGCGCCACCCAGCGTGATGGAGAGGCCGTAGTGGTTGGCGGGCTGGTTCCAGGTGGTGATGCCCATCCGTTGGGCCAGGGCGATCATATTATTGATGCCGGCGTATTCCAGGGTCTTCACTGCCGGCACGTTGAGCGAGTTCCCAAAGGTGCGTCGCATACTGAGCGGGCCATGGAAGTACGGCGCCGGGCAGCCTGGCAGTTGGTTGTCGTAGTTGCAGGGGGCGTAGGGCTCCTGGTTCGGGTCGGGGACACGCGGCGCTACCCAGGTGTCAAACAACTGCTGCGCGTTCACGGGGAACTCGCTCTTCGCGTCGACCACGATGGACGACGGGGTATACCCTTGCATGAAGGCTGACGCATAGGTGAAGACCTTGGCGGTACTGCCGGGCTGCCGTTGCGCTGTCGCTACGTTGACCTGGCCGCTGATGGCCTGGTTGTGGTAATCGGCGCTGCCGACCATGGCGATGATCTCGCCGGTCTTCGGGTTGATGGCCACCATCGCGCCGTCGGTCGCGTTGTGCTGCGCCTGAATCTTGGCGACCTGATCCGCGACGATTTGCTGGCCGGCCTGTTGCAGCGGGTAATCAAGCGTTGTAGTGATGCGCAAGCCGCCCTGGTAGACGGCGTCGTGCCCATAGGTCTGCACGAGCTGGTCGATGACGTAGAACACGAAATGCGGCGCGAGCAGCAGTTGCTGCTGTGCATGCGGGTCGATCAGCTTGACGTCTTCCTTGAAGGCGGTATCGGCCTCATCCTGGGTGATGAGCTGTTCCCGCACCATGTAGCCCAGAACTTCCTTCTGGCGGCGTTTCGCCGCCGGAAAGTTCACGAACGGGTCGTACAGCGAGGGCGATTGCGGCAAGCCGGCCAGAAGCGCCGCCTGGGCAAGAGTCAGATCCTTGGCATGCTTGCCGAAGTATTCTTCGGAGGCTGCTTCCACGCCGTAGCGGTTGTTGCCGTAGAAAATCTGGTTGAGGTAGAGCTCCAGGATGCGGTCCTTGGGCAGTGTCTTAGTCAGGCGGTAGGCCAGCACGGCCTCGCGCAGTTTGCGGGTGATGGACACTTCGTTGCTCAGGAGCGTTCGGCGCACTAACTGCTGGGTGATGGTGCTGGCGCCGGAGAGGGTCCGCCCACTGGCGATGTCCTGCACGGTCGCCCGAGCGATGGCGGCCGGGTCAACTCCGGGATCCTGCCAGAAGGTCGGGTTCTCCGTGGCTACAGTTGCCCAGATCAAGTCGGGCGACATGTCGTTCAGGGGAACGCTGGTGCGCACACCCGTCTGGGGGTCGACAATCTCGTAGAGCTCTTTGCCGTTGCGGTCGTAAATGATCGACGTCTCCGCCAGGTGGGTATTGCCAACCTCGCTGACCGAGGGCAGCCCTTTGGTTACCTGGACATAGGCGAAGGCAGCCCCGGCGGTGCTCGTCACCAGGAATAGCGCTGCGCCGGTCGCCAGGGAGGCGAACCCGAGCACCAGGGCGAGCAGCGCCGTGCCAAGCCATGTCCGGGAGCGGGAGGCCGAGGCCTGCCGCGTCAGCAGCGATTGCCGCCGCCGCCGGCGGGCCATGATCGTCCGCCGGGTGATCAAGCGCATGGCGGGACCTAGCGACCCGAGACCGGTCGCTTCCCGTGGTTGGCCGGCTTCTTCTTACGCTGGCGCAGCTTGCTTCGCTTCTTGCTCATTCGGCGTGGGCCTCTCCGTACACTGGTCAGCTCGTTGCGACCGCTGAGCAGAACTCAGGGCGCCTGCGTTCGAGTATACCGGCTACAGACGGCGGGGCGGTTGCGCCGAGCGGGCATGTCGCGTACCCTGTACGCTGCGAAGCAGCGGTGCTGCACCCTGAATCACCGCATACAAAGGAGTCGAAAAACATGGCTGAGCCTGATCTGCGGCCGCGCAGTCGCATCTTGTATGACGGCCGCGACCGCGCGGCCGCACGCGCCTACGTCAAGGGCATCGGCTTCACTGACGAGGACCTGACGAAGCCGATCATCGGCGTTGCCCATACCTGGATCGAAACCATGACCTGCAATATCAACCTGCGTGAGCAGGCGGTGCTGGTCAAAGAGGGAGTGCGCGCAGCCGGCGGCACGCCGATGGAGTTCAACACTATCGCCATCAGCGATGGCGTGACGATGGGCACCGAAGGCATGAAGGCGTCGCTCGTCAGCCGTGAAGTAATCGCCGACTCCATCGAGTTAGTGGGTCGCGGCCACATGTTCGACGGCCTGATCACCCTCGTCGCCTGCGACAAAACCTTGCCGGGGGCGGCGCTGGCGCTGATCCGCCTGGATATTCCCTCCGTGTTGATTTACGGCGGCAGCATTCTACCGGGGCGCTATGCCGGCCGGGATGTCACGATCCTCGACGTATTCGAAGCCGTTGGCGCTGTTGCCGCGGGCACGATGACGGAAGCGGAGCTGCGCGCGCTGGAAAACGTGGCCTGTCCGGGCGCCGGCGCCTGCGGCGGGCAGTACACCGCCAACACGATGGCGATGGCCATGGAGTTCCTGGGGTTGTCGCCCATGGGCTCGGCGCGCGTGCCTGCGCCGGATGCCCGCCGAGCAGAGGTGGATCGCCGCGCCGGCCAGGTCCTCTTGGATGCCCTGCGGCAGGACCTGCGGCCGAGCAAGATCCTCACCCGCCAGTCCTTCCTGAACGCCATTGCTGGCGTTGTGGCGAGCGGCGGTTCCACCAACGCCGTGTTGCACCTGGTAGCAATGGCGCGAGAGGCCAACATCCCGCTCACGATCGACGATTTCGATATGATCAGCCGGCGCACTCCCTTGATCGGCGACCTCAAACCGGGTGGGCGTTTCGTGGCCGCCGACCTCGATACCGCCGGCGGCACGGCACTGTTGGGGCGACGCCTGCTAGAAGGCGGCTACGTGGATGGCGATCAGATGACGATCACCGGTCGCACCCTGCGGCAGGAACTGGCGGACGCTGTTGAGACACCGGGTCAGCAGGTGGTCCGACCATTGGACCGGCCGCTGAAGGAAACCGGCGGCTTGCTGATCTTGCGCGGCAATCTGGCGCCGGACGGCTGTGTCGTCAAAGTCGCCGGTCACGAGCGCACGCTCCATCGCGGACCGGCCCGCGTCTTCGATAGCGAGGAAGCCTGCATGCGAGCCGTGACGCGGCGCCGGATCCAGCCGGGCGACGTTGTGGTCATTCGTTACGAGGGACCCAGCGGCGGACCGGGCATGCGCGAAATGCTGGGCGTGACGGCGGCCATCGTCGGCGTCGGCCTTGGCGATTCAGTCGCGCTGTTGACGGACGGTCGCTTTAGCGGGGCCACTCACGGGCTGATGATCGCCCACGTCTCGCCGGAGGCCTACCGAGGCGGACCAATCGCCGCGGTGCAGGAAGGCGACACCATCGTCGTGAACGTGGATGAACGCCGTCTCGACGTTGAGATCACCGCCGACGAACTGCGCACCCGCCTGGCCACATGGCAACAGCCCGCGCCGCGCTACACCAGCGGTGTCTTCGCCAAATACGCCGCCAGCGTGAGTTCGGCCTCCGAAGGGGCAATCACACTGCCGCGCTGGTAGGAGACCCCTCTCTCTGACTCTCTCCCCCTCACGGGAGAGAGAGAACGCAGCCTCCCTTGGTGTTCGCCTGGCGGGCGGAGAGGACCCTACCCCAGCGGTCGGTGCTCCGGGATGCCGGGGCGCCGGGGGTACTGCGAGTTCGTCGGGCGCGTCTTCTCGATGATCACTAATTGGTGGTCCGGCAGCAGGTCCGGCAAGGGCGACTCGACGAGCTCCACGATGTCGCCGCCCATGGTGCGGAGCGCGCGCCGGGAGCGGGCGACCTCCTCCGCGATGTCACCCTTTTTCATCAGAATCGCCCGACCGAGCAGCTTGAGGAAGGGCACGGTGAGCTCGAGCAGTAGCGGAAGGTCGGCAACTGCGCGCGACACTGCTACGTTGAAACGCTGACGATAGTCCCAGGTCTGGGCAGCCAGCTCAGCACGGGTATTGACGACGGCGACGTTGCTGAGGCTCAGGGCGGCAACCGTCTGTTCCAGGAACGTCGTCTTCTTGCCGACCGAGTCGAGCAAGGTGAACTGGAGGTCAGGTCGAATGATGGCGAGGGGGATACCGGGCATGCCGCCGCCGCTGCCGACATCGATGATAGTTGCCGGGGCTTCCGGTAGGTGGCGCGCCACTGTCAACGAGTCCAGCAGGTGGCGTACTTCTAGTTCCGCCAGGTCCTTTGCCCCGGTGAGGTTGACGCGCTGGTTGTACTCAAGCAGCAGCGCAGCGTAGCGCTGCAGCAGCGCAACCTGGTCCTCAGTGATGGCCAGCCCTAGCCGAGCGGCGCCGGCGCGCAGGAGCGGCAGTGCCGGCGCCGTCACGCCGTCACCCGAAGGCAGAAGCAGTGGATCAGGGACGCGCGTTGCGGCCCCCAACGTCTCAACGGTCATGCAACACCCTATCCTTCCGCCGCCGGTCGCAGTGTATTGTTGAGGATACCCGGCATAGGGGTTTGACTGAATAGGGGAACTGATCGTTGCACGTGTCTGACGAGATCGAGCCAGGCATAAGGCCGCCAGGCCCGCTCCAACGGCGTCACGCCATCGCTGCCTGGCTGGTGTTGGCGCTGGCAGTTCCCCTGTTGATCATCACCAGCAACGGGCTGCTGGACCTGGCGCCTGTGCAGGTAGCATTGGCGGTGGACGGGCAGAACATGACCCTGGCTGTTGATGGACGGGTGCAACAGGCGTACCTTCCAGCCGCGGTGCAAACCCTGCGCTTCCCGGCGGTCGCGCCCCACCAGCGCGAATACCAAATTGACGGGTCCGACACTACCAACAACTTCACGTTCGACCCTTCCTATTTTGCCGTCGAAGCGAGCGCGCCCTATTATCGGCTTCAGGCCTGGCTGCGCGACGACTCCAGTTACAGCCGCTGGCAAGACCTGGTCGTGCGAAATGGCGAAGGGAGCGTCGTCACCGAACAGGCGCAACCAGCCGGCGATGTGTCCATCGTCCTGCCGCGCCCCTTTCGGCTGACGGTGAACCTGCATCGCCTGGAAACGCCGCGCACGCTGGAACTGGTGGACAGTATGCACGGCGTCGTGCGCGTGGTGATCGATCGCAACGACCGTTATGTCAGCATTGCCAGTGTCTCGGTCGACGGGTTAGCACAACAGTTGGCGATGCGTTACTTTCCGTTTTCCTGGCAGCCGGCGTTGGTTGACGTGGTGTACCTGTTGTTGCGGGCGGGCGCCATGGCCTGCGCGCTGGCCGTGGCACTCACTCTAGTGGCAGCGGCAGCCCCGGCCTGGCGACCACCGGTGAGGCTGCCCGGTGACCGGGTGACGGCAATGGCCGCTGCCGGCGCCGTCCTTGTCGCCTCGGCCTATGGCGCCGTTGCCCTGTTCGCCAGTGCGCCACACATCCTGGACGCGGTCTCCTATTACTTCCAGGCAAAGATCTTTGCCGGTGGCCATTTCGCCGCACCGGCACCGCCACTGCCGGATGCCTTCCCGACGCCGTTTTTCGTCGATGTTCGGGGGAAGTGGTTTTCCCAATACCCGCCGGGGACCTCGCTGCTCCTGGCAGCCGGTTTCAAGCTTGGGCTGCCCTGGCTGGTTGAGCCGCTGCTGGCGGCGGGGGCGGCGCTCCTGGTATTCGGCGCAGCACGGCGCCAGTTCGGCCGGGCAACTGCTGCCGTCGTGGCCGCGCTGTTTGCCACTTCGCCTTTCCTGTTGTTGCAGGCCGGCGCATTCCTGAGCGACGTGCCGGCGATGGCGAGTGTGACCCTGGCGCTGTATGCGGTGACGCGCTATCTGGAGCATCCAGAGCGTCGGTGGGTGGCGCTGGCAGCAGGCGGTATCGGCTTTGCCTTCCTGTGCCGAGAAATAGCTGCGGTGCTCTACGGCCTTCCCTTGTTCGTGTTTATCCTGGTGCAGGCACGGCGGCGTGGTCAGGCGGACCTGTTCCGAGATGTGACACTGGCTGCCGCCTGCCTCGCCGCCTTCCTGCTCCTCTACTTGCTCTACAACACCATCCAGACTGGTGCGCCCTTGCTGTTGCCGCGCAACCTCTTTAACCCGGCGGACCAGTATGGCTTTGGCGCCGGCATCGGCTTCTACGGGCGGCACACGCTTGGCGCCGGTCTGGTGAACACCGACGAACTGCTGACATCCTTGACGATCACCTTGTTTGGCTGGCCCTTCTCTGTGGCCCCAGCGGTCCTGTTGGCCCCCTTCCTCTTGCGCCGTCCCCAGCCGTGGGAGCTGTTGCATGGCGCAGTGGTTGCCTTGTTTGTGCTGGCTTTCGTCGGCTACTTCTACCACGGTATCGCCTTCGGGCCGCGCTACTACCTGGAGGCATTGCCTTCCATGGTCATCCTGGCGGCACGCGGCTATGCGGCGCTGGCGCAGCGAGCAGAAGCGATACTCGTCAAAATGGGTCGCCGGGGTGCGCAGGAGCGAGCCAGGGTCGCCACGCTGGTATTGCTCACCGGCTTGCTGGCCTGCAACCTTATCTACTTTCTGCCGCGTCAGGTCGCGCTATACCGCGGCTACCAGGGCCTGCCGGGAGCGGGGGGGCCAGCGCTCGGCGGATTTGTCCGGCAGGAGACCGTCGGTCGCGTCGCGACGCTTCGCAACGCTCTCGTCACGACGGATGATTGGTGGACCTACAACGTCTACCTGGCGGCGCTCAACTGCCCGTCCCTTGACTGTCCCACTGTGTTTGCTTACGCCCCGGACGCGCTGACGTTGCAGGCGTTGCAGGCGGCCTTCCCCGGGCGGACGTGGTACCAGATTGATGATTCCACGGGCACGCTGGAGGCGGCGCCGGGGTAGGGGGGCGGAGGGGTGGGGGGCGAGTGTGGTCGCTTGGATGGCTGAGTAAAGGTTGAAGGCTGAGAGACAGGGCCGCGATCGCAATCGCGGCCCTGGTAGCCTGCCTATCGTCTCGGCGATCTGTAGCCGTGTTCACCCACCCAAACGACCGCAGTCGTCGCCCTTGGTAGCCTCCCTAACATGTCGCCCCTTACCCGCCCGCCAGTGCCACGCCAGCCCACAATGGCGGCCGAAGGGATTGTTCGCTGCCGTGGTCGGACCGCAAGAGGGCGAGCACGGCCTGGGCGGCAGCGCGAGTGTCACCGTCGCCCCGCAGGCGCAGGTGGGGACCGTGTACCGGTTCTACCGTCTCACGCAAGAGGTCATAGCTGTGCTCATCGGCCTCGGAGCCGTCCATGGCTTCGCCACGGCTGCGTCGTTGGAGGCGTGAGCGCACGGTTGCTTCGTGGCAATCAAGGAGCACGAGGTGGCAGGGCGCCTGGTGACGCCTGGCAAGGTCACGAAAGCGCTGGCGGTGCTGTTCGCGCAGATTCGTGGCGTCGAAAACGACAATACGGCGGGCAGCCAGTCCGCGGCGAACAAGCCGCAGGCAGGCGCCGTTAATAAATTCGTGCTCTTCATCGCTGTAGGTTGGGTGGGCGACCAGAATGCGGCGGACGCGATCCGAACTGATGACGGTGACGGCTGCCTCAGCGGCTAATTCGCGTGCCAGGTGGCTCTTGCCGCAGCCAGGCAGGCCGCTGAGCAAGATCAGGGCGGGTCGCGCCGCCTTCTCATCGGCGGTTCCGTCGAAGAGCAACGCCGCGGCGAAGCGCTCGGCTACCTCGATGCTGTCCCAGACGCCATAGCCGGCGCCGGACTGCTGGGCGGTGTCACCCTCCGGCCAGACAGCAACTCGCGGGCGACGACGCGATCGTCCCAGGGCAGCTTCTCTTCGCCAACGAACATGCATTGCTCGTGTCCCTTTCCTGCCAAGAGCACAGTGTCTCCCCCGCGCGCCAGCGCGAAGGCGTGGGCGACGGCGTCACGCCGGTCCACGATGCAGGTGAACGCCTTGCCCCGCTCGGCACCGGCTGCCAGCGCACCAACCGCGATGTCATCGAGTATTGCTTCCGCATCCTCGCGGCGCGGGTCCTCGTTGGTGAAGACAGCATAGTCGGCCAGACGCGCCGCGACGGCGCCCATGGCGGGTCGTTTGGCGCGGTCGCGCTCACCGGCGGAGCCGAAGACGGCAATCAGTTTGCCGGGCGTGCCGGGCCGCAGGACGCGCAACACCTTCTCCAGACTGTCGGCCGTGTGCGCATAGTCGACGATCACCTGGAAGGGTTGTCCCTGGTCGATGCGCTCCATGCGGCCCGCTACCGGTCGCGCTGTGGCCAGCCCGGCCTTAATCGTGTCGAGCGCGACGCCCTCCACCAGCGCCGCCGCCGATGCAGCCAGGCAGTTGTAGACGTTGAACTGGCCGACCAGCGTGGTATGGATCGTCATAGCGCCCCAGGGGGTGCACAGGCGAAAGCGCGTGCCGGTTGGTGACTCGGCAATCGCCTCAGCCATCACGTCAGCACCCTGTATGCCATAGCTGAGCTCGGCGATCGGGACGTGGCCGCGCAGGTGCGCATAGCTACGGTCGTCGCGGTTGAGGATGGCAGTCTTCCCGCCTGTCTTGCCGGACACACTTTCCGCAACCAGTTCCAGGAGGTGCGCTTTCGCGGCGAGATAGGCCTCCCAGGCGCCGTGAAAATCCAGGTGCTCGTGTGTGACGTTGGTAACCACGGCTGTATCGAAGGAGCAGGCAGTCAGGCGGTCCAGCGCCAGCGCGTGGGAGGTGGCCTCCAGCACGGCCGTAGTGCAGCCATTGTCCAGCATGCGGCGCAGCCCGGCCTGAATGTCGGGTGACTCCAATGTGCTCTGCCGCGAGCGGTTGTCTTCCGCGCCTTGCCCGTAGTCGAAGGAGACGGTGGTGAGGTAGCCGACGGTGTGGCCGTGCTGGCGGAGCAGGTGCGCGGTCAGCTCGCAGGTGGTCGTCTTGCCGTCGGTGCCGGTGACGCCGATCAGGCGCAGTTGGCGCGAAGGCTGCCCGTAGAAGGCGTCCGCCAGGTAGGCCAGCGCACGCTTCGAACGGTCCACCAGCACGAGCGGCACGTTGATCGGGGCGGTCGGTTCACGCTCGGCCACGATTGCCGCCGCGCCCCGCGCCAGCGCGTCAGCGATGAACTGGTGGCCGTCACGGTTGGCCTCGCATACCGCGACGAACAGCTCACCGGGTTGCAGACGGCGGGTGTCAAAGGAGATGCCCTGAATGGCAGTGTCGGTGGAGCCAAGGAGGCGGTACGGGACGGTGGCGGCAACGGCGTCGAGTAACGCTGGCAGTCGCACGCGGTCTCACTCCCCGGATATCTCGTTCGGCGACCTTTGAGGAGTTTACCAGCGCCGCGGCGGCGCGGGCAAGCATGTCAGGTCGGGCAACTGACAACGGGGCAAATAGGCTACCGCCGGCGCGGCCGAGGGAACGGGGCGTATGCAATACGCCCCTACGACGATGCCGGTGGATGCAAACGCGCTACCACCAGGCGAGCATGCCCGGCCAGGTCGGAAAGCACCTGTACGCGGTGATCCGGCAGTGCCGCCGCCACAAGCGTGAGCATTGCATCACGTTGCATCGGCGCGATCTCGCTCAGGACCAGGGTAGGTCTCGGCCGCCGTTCCGCCAGATCGCTGAGGAGCCGTCGGTACAGCTCCAGGCCATCCTGACCACCATCGAGGGCCTGCTGCGGTTCGCGTTGCAACTCGGCTGCTAACGCCGTCAGCTCGTCGTGTCGCAGATACGGCAGATTCGCCAGAACCGCGTCGAATGGCGCCTTGACAGCCGTTAGCAGGTCGGAACAGACGACGTCGACCCGAGTCATCACCTCGTGGTCGCGCACGTTGCTGAGGGCAACCCGGCAGGCCGCCAGCGAGCGATCGACCGCCAGAGGTCGGACGTCGGTGCGGCAGCGGGCGACGGCTATCGCGATGGCGCCCGATCCGGTACCCACATCAACGACCCTGGCGCCGTCCGGCAGCAATTCGATGGCGCACTCCACCAGCAATTCTGTTTCCGGTCGCGGAATGAGCACGTCCGGCGACACCCGAAAGTCCAAACCGTAGAACTCGCGCAGTCCGGTCAGGTAGGCTACCGGCTCACCGGCCAGACGGCGTGCAACGAAATCGGCGAATGCTGCTGTCGACTCCTCGGGCAATAGGTCGTCCAGACGGAGGAAGAGCTCGGCCGCCGTTACGTCAAGCACATGCCGCAAGAGCACACGTGCGTCCAAGCCCGGAGCGGTGAGGTTTCCGTTAGCGAGGCTTTGTTGGGCTGCTTGAAGGGCCTGGCGGACTGTGGGGCTGGAGTTGCTTGCCACGCCGGGCTTTCCCGTAATTGGCGGTGGGGTTCCCGGCGACTGAAGTCGCGGGCTACCCTTGCCAAGCCCGCCTTCGCGGGCTGCGCCGACATGCCGCGAGGGTGTGTCCAGTCCGCGCAGGCGGACTTCGCGTGCTGTAGCCCGCGACTTCAGTCGCCGGGCGTGCCAAGCGCACTGATCGGGGCTTGTTGGATGTACCACTCAGCCCGCTACGTGCAGCGCTGCATCGGCTGGCAGAACTTCCGCTTGCAGGCGCTCGGCCTGGTCGCTGGCGTTGAGCGCGTCGATCAGCGCGTCGATGTTGCCGTCCATCACGTCCGGCAAACGGTGGAGGGTGACATTGATGCGGTGGTCGGTGACGCGGTCCTGGGGGAAGTTGTAGGTGCGGATCTTCTCACTGCGGTCGCCACTGCCGACCTGGGAGCGGCGCGTGGCGTCCTCCTGCTGCTGGCGGCGCTGCGTCTCCTGGCTGAGCAGGCGCGAGCGCAGCACGGTCATCGCCTTGTTTTTGTTCTTCAACTGCGACTTCTCGTCCTGGCAGGTCACCACCAGGCCGGTCGGCAGGTGGGTGATGCGCACTGCGGAGTCGGTGGTGTTCACGCTCTGGCCACCGTGCCCGGTCGAACGGTAGACGTCGACCCGCAGGTCTTCCGGCGCGATCTGGATGTCCACTTCCTCGGCCTCAGGCAGTACGGCGACCGTCGCCGTCGAGGTGTGGATGCGCCCCGAGGCTTCCGTCGTTGGAATGCGCTGGACGCGGTGGACGCCGCTCTCAAACTTGAGACGGCTATAGGCGTTGCGACCATTGAGGCGAAAGATGACCTCCCGGAACGAGCCGATACCGCCCTCGTTGGAACTCATGAGCTCGATGCTCCAGCGGTGGCGTTCCGCATAGCGGGAATACAGGCGGTACAGGTCGGCGGCGAAGATTCCGGCTTCGTCGCCGCCGGCGCCGGCCCGGATCTCCACGATGACGTTCTTTTCATCGTTCGGGTCGCGGGGCAGCAACAACAGCTTGAGTTCTTCCGTCAGTACCTCCAACCGCTGGCGACCGGCCTCCAGTTCCTCCCTGGCAATGTCGACGTACTCCGCCTCCAGGCCGGGGCCGCTCAGCATCTGCTCGTAGCTCTGCACCGACTCCTGCATTGCCCGATATTTACGGTACGCCTCCACGAGAGCTTCCAGGTCGGACTGCTCCTGACCGTAGCGCTGCAGTAACGCCGGATTGGTGACGACCTCCGGCTGCGAGAGGAGCTCCCCGAGCGCCTCGTAGCGCGCCTCCACGGCGGCAAGTTTGTCAAACATGTCTCACTCCTCGATGAACCTGCCTGCTGCGGTCACTGCCGCTTGTTTAGGCAGTTGCGACACTTTCCCCTCCACTCCGGCGCTAGGTCCAATACGGTTCAGATAAGCCCGAACAGGGCGGCAGACCGCAGTCGCCGCCCTGTTAGCCTTCCACCCACGGCTCCCCAGCCTAATCTAAACCATATTGGCGCTAGGTCGGGACGGCGACCGCCTCCTGGACCAAGGGTACTGCCAGCGCCGCATCGTCGGTGGCTTTGACCGCCGTGAAGGCACGAATGGCGACAGCAAGCTGCTCGTCGTCCGGTTCACGTGTCGTCAGGCGTTGCAAGGCGAGGCTCGGGCGCAGGATGGCGCGCACGACAGCGTGGTGATACTGGTTCGCACCCAGGCGCAGTAGCTCGTAGGCAATGGCAGCAACCAGGGGGATCAGCACGACCCGGGATGCCAGGCGCAAGAGCAGTGGAGGACGCCCCAGGAAGGCAAAGACCACGATGCAGAGCACTGCCACCACCAGCAGGAAGCCGGTGCCGCACCGTGGGTGCTGCAGCGAGTGGCTGCGCACGGCCGGAACGGTCAATGGATCGCCGGCCTCAAAGGCGTTAATCGTCTTGTGCTCGGCGCCGTGGTAGGCGAAGACGCGCCGAATGTCCGGCATCTGGCCGATCAACAGGATATAGGCGATGAACATGGCCAGACGGATAACGCCTTCGATGATGTTACTGATGATCGAGCCGGCGCCGGCGTTGTCGAAGGGTCGTGTCAAGAGCACCGGCACCAGCAGGAAGATGCCAAGGCCAAGGAGCGCTCCCGCCAGCGTGCCGACGCCGAGTGCCGTGGAGTTGACGGTGGCTTCCGCGCCTTCGGCGTCACCGGCGGCGACTTCGGCTGAGTACAGCAGCATGCGGGTGCCGAGCACCAGCATGTCGTAGAGACCGAGCAGGCCACGCAGGAAGGGCAGGCGAAACAGGGGGGCCGCGAAGGGACGTGGCACGGGCTCCTGATGCACGACGATCTGGCCCGACGGCGCGCGGACGGCTACGGCGACACTGTGCCGTCCGCGCATCATGACGCCTTCCATGACCGCCTGCCCACCGTAGTAGAAGCGCGCCACTGTCGATCCTCCAGCTACCGGTAGATGGTCTATGGCAGACCAATGCGCCAGAACAAAAGAGAGGAGCGCCGCCGCTGTCGGCGGGCCCCTCTCCTGCTGCGCGCTTTGCGGCGCGCCTAGACGGGTTAGGAAGCGGCGGCTTCCCCCTTGATGCCGTAACGGCGGCGGAAGCGTTCTACCTGACCGGCAGTGTCAACGATGCGCTGCGTACCGGTGTAGAAGGGATGGCAGGACGAGCACACCTCGACGCGGATGTCTTTGCGCGTGGAGGCAGTCGTCCAGGTCGTGCCACAGGCGCAGGTGACGGTTGCTGCGCCGTAGGAGGGATGAATCTTGGGTTTCAACGTGGGCCTTTCGTAGAGGATGCCCCGAATGGGCAGACGCCAGTATACCGGAAACGGAAAATAAACGCAAACCAGCCCGCGGAGAGCGCCTAGACCTTGGTAGAAACCTCGTCGGCCTTTGCCTGCTCGGCTTTGTCGGTCTCTGTTTCCTGGCGGAAGCCGCGGATCATCTCGCCGATGCCCTTGCCCACTTTCGGCAGTTTGCCGGGACCAAAGATGAGCAGAGCAATCACCAGAATGATGATCAACTCTGGAACGCGCATTGCACCAAACATTGGCAACCCTTAATCGCTACGAGCAGGGATGAGCGTCTGCCCTCAATACATGATACCAGCCGGATGGCGGGGTACTGGCGGGCCCCTACCGCCGTTGTGCGACATAGACCGTAGCCCGCTCTCCGCGCACCAGGACACGCACCTCGCGCTGCAGCAGAAACACCGTCGCCATACCGTGCAACGCCCGCTGCATCGCCTCGGTCTGGCTGGTGATCAGCACCAGTCTGCCGTCTGGCACGAGGACGCGGCCCGCCTCTTTCAGCAGGCGCCGGTAGAACGGGTAGGCCTCGTGACCGGGAATCTCCAGGCGCTTGCCGAAGGGCGGGTTGGTCAGCACCACGTCGACAGAGCGATCCGGCATCGGCAGATCCAGGGCGTCCCACTGTTCCAGGTCAATGCTCAAACCCGCCGAGGCGGCGTTGGCGCGCGCAGTATTGAGCGCTTCGGGATCTCGGTCGCCACCGGCCAGTGCCTCCCACGGACCAACTGCGGCGCGTTCCAGCAAGAGGGTTCCCGCGCCGCAGAGCGGATCAAGCACGCGGTCAGTGGGCAAAGGCTGGGACAGCTGCGCCATCGCCCGCGCTATGCTGGGCTTCAGGGCTGCCGGGAGGGAGGTGAAAGGATAGCTGTGATCCCGCATGCCGGCAGTGCTCAGGCGCAGGCCCAACAGCGCCGTTGCGCCGATAATGGTCAGCCAGAATTCGGCGTCGGCATCGTCGTCAACCAGTTGCAGATGCGGTAGGCGTGTCCTCAGCGCGCCTTCTACTGCCCGTTGCGCGTCGACACGACGGTACGCATGCTCGCCCGTCTTGCGCGCCACGACGCGGAAGGTTCGCGGCGCCTGGCCCCAACAGGCGGCGAAGTTGCGCAGCCCGTGGTCAAGCAACCTGGACGTGAGCGTTGCTGCCGCCAGCTCGCTCAGGCCGCGCCGGTCGGCCTGGACGCCACGCGCCCGCGCCACCAGCACAAAGACATCCTCCGCCGCGTCGAGCGACCGCCAGGCACAACAATCGCCGCTGGTGCGGAACTCCAGCACGCTGGTCCGCTCGTCGAACTGCCGCCAGGCGCCCACCAACACTGCGGACGGGAAGCGTGCAGCGATCTCCTCAGCCACGACGTCTTCCAGCCCAGGCACCGTGTGGACGAGCAGGCGCGCGGGCGGGTTCTGTGCAGGAATAGATGTTTGGCGCGCGTCGAGCGCGGGGGCAGGCCCCCTCCGGCTCGCACCGCTCGCCAGGTTCCCCCGTGCGCGGGTGAACCGATGTTGCTCGGCCTTGGGCTGCCCCTTCTCAGCCAGGTGTGCAGCGGGTCGCTGGCGCCTTTCAGGCATAACGACAGCACACCGCTTCCCGCGCTGCCCCGCTCAACGGCGGCGGAGCACCGTATAGTACACGGTCTTCCCAGGGATTGACAGGTTTGGTTTAGAGAAGGGTTGCTGTGGTCACGCACTGCATCTGCGCACGCCGGAGCTTTGCCGACGTGCTGCTACTGGCCCAGCGCTCCGGCTGGGGGACGCTGGATGAGGTGGAGCGGGCCACGGGCTGCGGCGCTCGTTGCGGCCTGTGCCGCCCCTACCTGCAGGCGACCCTGGACACCGGGCAGACACGCTTCCTGCCGGGGCGACCGGCGGTAGCGATGGCGCCCGGAGGCTGATCGGCCCGTCCGTTGACGCGGCGCCGATTCCTGCGTATTGTCTTACTCTCGCAGGGCAGGGAGGCCTGGACGGCACGTGTCGGTGACGTATCATTTCGACCAGGCAGCCGGCTATAGCCTCGTGCAACTGGCGGAGTTGGTCACCGCCGCCTTCCATGGCTACGCAGTGCCCGTGAACGAGACGCCGGCCCGCCTGGCGCGCCTGATCCGCATGCAGGGGCTGGATCTTGCCAGCTCCGTCGTCATTCGCTGCGGCAGCCAACTGGTCGGCGTCAGCTTCCTGGGCCTGCGCAACACGAGGGCCTGGATCAGCGCCTTCGGCATCATCCCGGCCTTTCGCGGCCGTGGCCTGGCGCGTCGGCTCATGGACCATTTAATCGTCCAGGCGCGCTCCGCCGGGGCGCACGACGTGCGCCTGGAAGTGCTGGTCGGCAACCCTGTGGCCCGTCGCGTCTATCTGCAAAGCGGCTTTCGGGTACAACGAGAGCTGGTCACCATGGAGCGATCGGCCTGGTCGTCTCTGCCGGGGCAAGGTACGAACTTGCGAGTCGAACGCGTCGATGTCGAAACCGCTGTGCGTCACGCGGTCGCCCTGGAGCAGACGCCGGCGTGCTGGCAGCGGGAGGCGCCGTCCCTCACCACCGGCAGCGCCAACGGCCTGCTTGTTGCCTATGGCACGCGCATCGTGGGCTGTGCTTTACACAGCAGCCGCGAAGGCGCCGTCGCCTTGCACCACGTCTGCGCGACCCCGGCCCAGGCGTTCGCCGCCGTCGGGGCGGTCATGGTCCACCTGGTGGGTTCGGCGGCGACGGCCGGCAGACACGTGACGCTGCTCAACGAGCCTGACCCGCGGGGGTTGGTCGACTCGCTGGCCGGTCATGGCTTCCGCGAAACCATGCGCCAACTGGAGTTACAACTTGAGCTATAGCTGCTGCGTTCCCCGCCGCCCGAAGATGGCGGTGCCGACGCGCACGAGCGTCGCCCCTTCTTCCACGGCGACCGCAAAGTCGTGGCTCATGCCCATCGAGAGCTCCTGGAATGGTGCAGCGAAGGCGCCGGCCAGTTGGTCGCGCAACTGGCGCAACTGGCGGAAGATTGGCCGGACATCCTGGGGATCGGTGACGGCCGGCGCAACCGTCATCAGGCCGAGGGACCGCAGCCCCGGCAGCGCGGCCAACGTGGGGGCGGCAGCGGCGAGTTGCTCCGGCGTGAAGCCCGTTTTGCTTGCCTCGCCGCCGACGTTGACTTCGTACAGGACGTCGAGCGGCTCAGGCCGCGTGGCGGCTCGCCGGGAGAGGAGTGTCGCCAGTTCGACCGAGTCGACCGACTGAACGACGTCGAAGAGATGCAGTGCCTTGTTTACCTTGTTGGACTGCAGGTGGCCGATCAAGTGCCAGCGCACTGCGAGGTCACTGAGGGCAGGGACCTTCTCCTGGGCTTCCTGTACCCGGTTCTCACCGAGGTCGGTAACGCCCGCCAGGACCGCCTGCCGCACGACATCGGCGGGGATGGTCTTGGATACGGCCACCAGGCGAATGGCGGTAGCAGGGCGACCGGAGCGCTCCGCCGCCTGGGCGATCGCTCGGTTGACCTCGGCCAGACGCTCGGAGAGATCGTCGCGCTGCATAGCTACTCCTATGACTTGGCGGCGGGCTGGGCGACCGTCGGCCCGGTCCCGATAAGGTAGATCGCCTGCCATGCTTGCAGGTGAGAAGTAAATATGTCGGTGCCGGCCACCTTGCCGTTGACGGTCACTATCCGCTTGATCCAGGTGTCGAAGCCGTCGTGTGCCCAGTCTACCTGTTTGATTGTTCCCTTTGGTAGCGTGGGGTCAGGTTTCCGCAAATCCGCCGGATGCGGTACCCGGTTGGTGATCGGTCCGGCGATGAGTTGCACCGTGCGCCCGGACTTCGTGCCATAGAAGGATACCGTCAGCGTGTTGGTGGGCAGGTCCATGCTGGTCTGGATCAGCAGGGCAGTCGGGGTGTCGTTCTTGAACTTTAGGTCCAGCTGCGGGCTGTAGATGGTGGCGTCGAAGCCGTCCGGGTAGCCGCCCTGGGTGTAATACGGGACGGCATAGGCGTGGTCATGCCGCTCAAGGATCGGCAGCCCAGCGTAGAACGCTGCGCGGAACAGTGTCGTCGACACCTGACAGATGCCGCCGCCGATGCCGTTCACCGTCTCGTGATCGAGGATGATGAGGCCGGTCGTGAAGCCGTGGGCCACGCTGATGTCGCCGACCGTATCGTCGAAGGAGAAGACCTGACCTGGGGCCACGATCGCGCCATTGATCAGTTGCGCGCCGCGTTCGATGTTCTGGAGGCGCTCCGGCGGCGAACCGGCGAAGTTGGAAGTGCCTTGCGCCACCAATTCCTTGATACCCAGGGCCTCCGGGTGGTCGCCGCTGATGGCGGGCTTCACGATCGTTACCGGCAAGGCGACGGTCCGCTGGCTGCTCTGCATGCCATGCAACATCGCCGTCGCCGCCGCAATCTGGTCAACTTGCAGCCCGGTTGTCGCCGGTGACGCGAGCTGTAGCGTGCCGGCGGTCCACTGAAAGTGCGCGTTCTGTGCCGGTTGATCGACCTCGTCGGCGATTTTTTGCACGAGGGCCGTTGCCTGATCGGTCTGAACCGACAGAGTCAGGTGTGTCTGTCCGTCCTGCTGCGCCGTTGCCAGGCGCAGCATGGCCGAAAGGTCCTGCGGTGACAGCGTCCAACTCCTGGCTCCGGCGGTCAGCGTGAGGGACTGGCCGGCCAGTTGGGCGACCTGCTGCTGTACGGCGGCCGCGTCTTCCAGGCTGTACAGGCTCGGATGCACCACCTGCACCGGTAAGCGGACGACCCCCTGGCCGGCCCGAATGGCGGCGGTGACGGCTGCCACGGCGGCATCCGGGTCCAGCGAGCGGCCGTCCTGCCCAGGCTGGTCAATCGTCAGCGTGCCATCCTTGATGCTGAAGGTTGCGTCGCGTGCCGGCTGTTTTATTTGAGCTGCCAGGGGTCCCAACATCGTGCGTAGCGCTGCGGTGTCCAGCGTCGCCGTCATGGGACCTTTGCCGTTAGCCTGGCTCAGGTGGATCAGGGCGGCGATCTGGGACTGGGACATGACGGTGCTGCCGATTGGCGTCTCCAGGGTCAGGCTCGTGCTGACCCAGCGCCGAGCCTGGGCGATGGCGCCCGCAACGTCGCCATTGCCGGTCGCCGGGGGCGTGATCGTGACGGTCAGCAGGATCGGGGCGGTGGAGAGTTGGGCAACGCGCGCTCGTAACTGAGCGATGGCGTCGTTTTGGTCGAGTTGCTGGCCTCCCAGCGCTGCCGTCACGGTAAGTTGAGAGCCTTCGAGTTGCACACCGGCATCGCGCGTTGGCCGGTCGATGACCGCGGCCAGTGTTGCCACAAAGGCGCGCAGCCTGCCGTCATCCAGTGTGTAGGTCGCCGGTACGTCGGGGGCAAGCAGCGGCGCCACGAACTGGTCGCCCAGGCGCAGCAGCGGGTTGGCCTGTCGGCCGATGGCATAGGCGCCCGCGACGGTGCCGGGCACGTCGTACCGCAGGCCCAGGTCGGCGAACGACGTGGTCCATTGTCGGCCACCGTACAGCAGTGGCAACCGGTAGGCGGTAACGGCGCCCAGCGTCTGTTGCAACCGGTCGGTCGCCTGAACCCGGCTGAGGTTGCCAACGTCCTGGCTGCCGGCATGGACGCCGGGGTAGATGACGCCGAGGTGCGACGCCTCATAGAGCACGGCGCCGCCCAGCAGGAACGCCAGCAGCGCGCCGAGCAGCAGTGCCGTGCGGAAGCCGCCCTTGTGCAGCACGTCAGGAGCCTTCTTTTGCTTGCATTTCGTACTGGTAGACCGTGCGCGAGATCGCCTGCTCCACCGGTACTGCATGCTCTTCCGTCACGTCCTTGGCGAAGATGCTGAGGATGTAGGGGCGTCCGGTCAGGGCGACGATGGCTACATCGTTCTCCACGTTGACCTGAGTGCCTATCTTGTGCGCCACTTCCACATCGGGCGGCAGACCGGCGGGAATCCGGTCGTTGAAGGCAGTGTGCGTCAGGTAGTTCATCATTTGCCTGGTGTCGGCGGGGTTGGCGAGTTTGCCGTCGTAGAGGAGTTGCATGAAGTGGGCTGCATCGTGCGGTGAGGACACCTCCTGCCCGACGATAGTGGACCGCAGTCCCCAACCGGCAACGAGCGCGTCGATGGTATCAAGGCCGATCGCTTGTCCCAGCATGTACGATGCCGTGTTGTCACTCTGTTCGATCAGCAGTTCCGCCAGTTGCGCCAACGTATAGCGTGTGCCCAGCGGTTGGTAACGGATCACGCCTGTGCCGTAGTCCTGCATGTTCGCCGCGCTGGTGGTGAGCGTCTGGTCCATGCGCAGTCGCCCCGCCGCACACTCGTGGTACAGGGCGGCCAGGATCTCCAGCTTGTTGACGCTGGCGGCGTTCATCGACCCTGTGGCGTTCAGTTCCACCGTTTGCTTGCTGGTAAGGTCGATCACGCTTATACCGTAGGCGCCGTCCGACGCCGCCATGTCGGCCAGGAGCGCCGTGCGCAAGCCATCAGTATCGGGCAGCGGCACAGGGGAAGGTGTTGGCGGCAGGGTGCGGGATTGGGCGATGGAGGCCACACGATCGCGCAATGGCAGCAGCGTGTCAGCTGGAAATGTCACCATCGGTGCTGATCCGGCAACGCCGAGCGCCGGCGCTGACAGCCCAAGAGCGGTGGTTTGCTCGGTCGGCGCGGCGAGGGGCGCTTGCGACTGCGTGTTTGGGGCGACGGTCGCCGCCGGGGGAGCGATCGTGGGGCCGGGGCCGGCGGGAGACTGCTGAGCTGCCGTCGCCTGGACAGCGACCACAGTGCCGGCGTATCCGACGACGGGAGGCCGCAACGCCGTGTAAGCGCCGGCAGCCATCGTGACAGCCACACTCGCGGCAAGGGCCAGGCGGACCATGAGGCCGGCGCGCCGGTCGCGCTGTTCTCCCTGCAAGCGTTGCAGGGAGGGTGGCACGTAGCCGAAGCGCAGCAATGCGCCGCCCGGCCCCATCGCGCACTGCGTCAGTCGCTCCATGCTCTCGCGCCCGTTGATCCTTAAACCTCGCGCGTCGGCGGGGCCGACGTTCACACGACAGGTATCGTGCCCCTATGGCATAGCACACGGCAACCGACAGCGGCAGTGGTGACTAGCCTGATTGGACTACCGACGTTGCGCTAGCAACGTCGTCGCGCCCCGTGCCAGAGGATGGGTCAGGGCTACTGGTGTTTTTACTGCGCGTCATTGCTTTGACGAGCGATCACCTCCACTTCGGCCTGTGTGAGGCGAAGCCGCACCACGTCCTCTTCTACAACGTCCACCGCCGAGACCGGTAGGCGAAAGGTGTGCGTGGCCCAGAGATGACCGCTGCGCACCACAAGGTGGGTGAGCCGTCCGGTCGTTGGGTCAGTTATCAGGTCCTCTACATGGCCGACATCGCCATCGCTGGCTTGCACCGTGGAGTTGTGTCCGATCACGACTTCGCCCTCTGGTACAACCTCTTCCATGATGGGCATCGCCACTGGTCCCGCCCCAAGAGGACCCGACATCCCGGCCATAGCGAAGCTACCAAAGCCCGGCGCTGGAAACAGCGGCGGCATCTCACCGGCCAGACCTGGTTGTCCCTCCACGCCAGATGACACGACCTCCTCAAAGGGGTCCATCTGCTTGAGGTCGACCTGGCTGCAGTTCAACAGCACGCGCTCCTGGCTGGCCTGCGTGACCATGTTCATCGGGACGAGTAGCGGGATGCCAAAGTGCTCCTGCGAGTCCACCACGATGTGGGTGACGGCGTTGGATGCCGGATCGACCACCAGACGCTGCAGCCGGCCGGCCGGCCCATCGCTACACTCGACATCTGCGCCAACGCGAAAATCAGTGTCCATCGTATCTTGCTCCATTCACTTTGCAACTGCGCCTGTTCGGCCTGGGCCAGGCAACCATCGCCCGCCCGGTGCAAAGCTGTTCGCTCGCCACAGCCGCACAAGCAGTGCCAGGGGCGCCCGGCGACGGGCGAATCGGGCAACGACGATTTGTAGGGGCAGGTCCCCGTGCCTGCCCTGGTTCGGGTGCGAACAACGATCGGTTGTTGCAAGGCGAGCAGGGCAGGCACGGGGACCTGCCCCTACGGATGCTCTGCGTATTTCGCTGATTTTCTTCAGTCACCGATCTGCGCCACGATCACCGTCTTGTCATCCGACCGTATGCCCTGGCGTTCGTCCGCGTCCTCCACGGCATCAAGCAGCCGTGCCAGCGCTGCATTGCTTGGACCGCCACGCAGCCAGGGTTCCAGGTTGTGCCACCCTGCGTCAGCGCCGTAACCGCGTAGGCTGCCCAGGCCGTCGGTACAGAGCATCAGACGATCGCCACTTGCCACGGCGAACTTGCCGCTCACGACGTACGCTGCGGCTGCTGGTTCGCCGGTCAGCACGCCATAGGAATGTGCTGTCGAGGGTTGGTTTCGCAGGTGGCGGCGAGTATATAGCTCCCTTCCTCCGACCGCAGCAAGTTGGTCAGGGGACATGCTTTCGAGATGCTCCATGGCATCGCTCACCTGATCAGGCGTGCGGACACAGGCGGCGCCGGGAGCCGGGAGGTGTAGCAAAACGGTGTCGCCAACGTGCGCCCATTGCACCACCCCGCCAGCTACGACAACCGCTGTCGCCACGGCGCCCCAGAGGTCGTGTTCCCTGTAGTCGAGGCGATCCCACACGCCGTTCCGGCGATTGGCGCCGTCCACTGCCTGGTTGGCCAGTGCGAAGGCTGCCACAGGGTCTGTGCCGCCGGCCAGCGCGTTCACCAGCGTGTACGCTACCAGTTCAGCGGCAAGAGCAGCGCCCGACGGCTGCGGATAGGCGCCGGAGGCCGAACGGCTGCGCGTCACGCCGTCGGCCACGACCAGGACGACGCCTTTCGCATCGAGGCGCACCGCATAGGCGTCCTCGCAGGGCTTATCCGGCGTGCGATTCCGTCGTGAGCAGGCAGCGACGGTGACTGGTCCCAAGGTTGCTCCTTCCAGGCTGGCAGCCATGTTCTGCCACGCTGTATGCGCGAGGTTGACGATCGCCATCGGCGCGTCCAGGCGGCGCCTGTTCAGCCTGTTCGCTGCTCACCAGCTCTCCGGGCGAGCTCGCCTCTGACCCAATCGGCCACGACGGTCACGGCGGTCGGGTTGCGGCGGGTCCAGGGGATGACGAGGTCCGCGTGCTGCCGCGAGGCTCCGGTGTAGACGGCAAAGTTGGGCAGCACGTCCTGCCGGTACCAGGCTGCCGATCGCTGGAGGTCGCCGCCGCGCTCGGCCACGTCGCGCAGGAGTCGGCGCAGCACGCGCTCGTCATCCGGTACATCCAGGTACACCCCCAGGTCGAGCAGCGCGCGCAACTCGGGATGCCAGAGCGCGAAGAGGCCTTCGACAAGGAGCACGGCGGACGGCAGCACCGTCTGCAGGTCCGGCTGGCGCGCATGGCTCCGCGTCCCAAGGGCGGGTTCACTGACCGCCTCGCCGCGACGCAACGCCTGCAACCGCTCCAGGAAGGCCGGCCAGGCCAGGCCCTCGGGAGCGTTGACGGTGCGTTGCGCCGCCCGCTCGGCTTCAGGAAGCTCTAACCAATCGCGGAAGTAGCGATCCTGGTGGAGGACTGCCGACTGCACCGTCCCGAGCTGCTCCGCAAGCAGCGTGGTGAACGTGGTCTTGCCGGACCCCGATCCACCCGTGATGCCGACACAGAGACAGGCGTGCGCAAGGTCCACTGCAATCCTCTCAAGGCCCCCGCGCTCGGAAGGGCAAGCGAAGCGCGGGAGAGACTCCCCCAACATGGCCGAACTGTCACAGGGTATCGTACCAACAGCCGTGCGACCGCACT
>DHIZ01000262.1:0-9107 GCA_002404055.1 Chloroflexi bacterium UBA4733 | reverse complement strand
CTGGGCATCGACCTGATCATCCCCGACCTCAGCTACGTCGCTGAACGGGTCCAGCAACTACGCGGCATCGTGATCACGCACGGACACGAAGATCACCTCGGCGCGCTGCCCTACGTCCTTACGCAGCTCCACAGCCCCTATCCTGTGCCGGTGTACGGCTCCCGGCTGGTGCTGGGGATGGCCCGCGCCAAACTGGAAGAGCACCATGCCCTGGACCTTTGCGACTTGCAGGAAATCGACTTCGGGACCAAGTTGCACCTCGGCAGCATCCACATTGAGTTCTTCCCCGTCGGCCACAGCATCCCGGACGCCTCCGGGCTGATTATCGAGTCGGCCTTCGGCACGATCGTTCACACCAGCGATTTCAAGCTGGGCGAGATGCCCCAGGAGGGGTTGGACCGGCTGCGTCGGGCGGGACAGCAAGGTGTGCAGTTACTGCTCTCCGACACTGTGCGCATTGAGTCCGCTGAGCCGACCGCTTCCGAAGCGGCAGTCAAGCAAACCATCCGCGATATCATCGCCGCCGCCAGCGGTCGCGTGATCGTGACCACCTTCGCCTCCAACCTGGCGCGCGTCAACTCCGTGATGGAGGTCGCCCACGACCTCGGCCGCCACGTGGCGATGGCCGGTCGCAGCATGGACCGCAACCTCGGTATCGCGCGGGAAGAAGGCTATATCAAGGTCCCGAGCGACTTGCTGGTGAGCCTGGACCGCGCCGAGAAGTTGCCGGACAACCAGGTGGTGTTGTTGACGACCGGCAGCCAGGGGGAGCCGACCTCCGCCCTGGGTAGGATGGCGGTTGGCGAGCACCGACTGCTGCGCGTCCGCCAGGGCGACACCATCATCCTGTCTTCGACGGCTATCCCCGGTAATCAGGAGACTGTGTCGGCCACCATCGACAACCTCTTTCGCGCCGGCGCCAACGTCTTTTACCCGCCGGTCACGCCCGTGCTGCACGCCTCCGGCCATGCCTCGCGTCGGGAGATCGGCCAGATGATTGATCTGTTACGCCCGGCCTATGCAGTGCCCATGCACGGCGAGTACCGCATGATGGTGCTCTTCCGCCAGTTGGCCGGCGAGCACGGCATCCCTGCCGACCACGTGCTGCTGCCGGAGATCGGCAGGGCCATCGACGTGACGCAGGATGGCGCGCGGCTGGGCGGCACTGTGGAATCGGGAGCAGTGCTGGTCGACGGCCTGACGGTGGGGGCGGTGGATCATGTCGTCTTGCGCGATCGGCGCGCGCTGTCGACGGACGGCATCATGGTCATCTCCGCAGTGATGGATCGCGCCACAGGTCGGCTCATCCGGTCGCCGGAGATCCTGGCGCGCGGCTTCCTGCCCGCCGAAGACGGCAAGTTCCTGGACGAGGCAGTCCAGAAGATCGAACGTGCTTTACGGCGGGGCGAACCGGGGGAGTTGGAGTACCGCATCATCGGGGACCGCATGAAGGAATCGTTAGCCGGCTTTGTCTTCCAGCGCACCCGCTTGCGGCCGATGATCCTGCCGGTGATTACCGAGGTGTAGCGTCGCCGTCTACGCCCTTTCCCGCGCTATACTGCCAGCGGACGCAACGCAGCGGCGGGGGATTTTTGTGGTCACGATGGACAGGGCAACCGAGCGGCAGGCGATAGCGCAGCGCGTGCGCGCCATTCCTGCCTCCGGCATCCGCCGGTTCTTCGATCTCGTCTCCACGATCCCCGACGTGATCTCCCTGGGTGTCGGTGAACCGGATTTCACGACGCCGGAGCAGGTCAGCGCCGCGGCCACGAATCCACTGAAGCATGCCGACTTCGCGGCCACGCATTACAGTTCCAACTACGGCCTCCTGAGCCTGCGGCAGGCGTTGGCCGCCCACTTGCAGACCCGCTACGGCGTGGCCTACGATCCAAGCTGCGAATTGCTGATCACCGTCGGCGTCAGTGAAGCGCTGGATCTTGCTGTGCGTGCGCTGATTGATCCGGGCGACGAGGTCATCATTCCCGAGCCGAGCTACGTCTCCTATATCCCCTGCACAGTACTGGCCGGTGGTGTGCCGGTGATGGTGCCGACGTATGTCGACCGGCAGTTTGAGCCGGACCCGGCGGCGATTGCCGCCGCCATCACGCCACGCACCAAGGCGATCCTGCTGGGCTACCCCAACAACCCGACCGGCGCAGTCGCCTCGCGCGAGACGCTGCAGCGCATCGTCCAACTGGCGGTCGAACACGACCTCTACCTCATCTCCGACGAGATCTACGACCGCCTGGTCTACGATGGCGACCACGTCTGCCTTTCGGCGCTGCCCGGCGCCCGCGACCGCACGATCTTGCTGGGGGGCTTCTCCAAGGCTTATGCCATGACCGGCTGGCGTGTCGGTTACGCGGCGGCCCGACCGGAAATCCTGGAAGCCTTGATGAAGGTACACCAGTACGTCATTATGTGCGCGCCCTCGCCGGCCCAACTGGCGGCGGAGGAGGCGCTGAAGACGGCGGAACCGGACGTGGTACGCATGGTGGCCGAGTACAATCGTCGTCGGCGAGTGATTGTGGACGGGCTCAACCGGATCGGGTTGACCTGCTTCGAGCCGCGCGGAGCTTTTTACGCTTTCCCCAACATCAGTTCCACCGGCATGAGCGCCGACGCCTTCGCCGAAGGTCTGCTGCGCGACGAGCACGTGCTGGTGGTTCCCGGCGAAGCGTTCGGCCCGGCCGGCGCCGGTCACGTGCGCTGCTGCTATGCCACTGCATTGCCCCGCATTGAAGAGGCGCTGACGCGCATGGAGCGGTATGTGAGGCGCGTGTACGGGTGAACTACGAGGCCGTCATCGGGCTGGAGACGCACGTCCAGCTCAACACCGAGAGCAAGATGTTCTGCGGTTGCGCGGCCCGCTACGCCGATGCGCCGCCGAACAGCCACGTCTGCCCGATATGCCTGGGTGCGCCCGGCGTGCTGCCGGTCATCAACGAGCGTGCCGTGCAGTACACCATCATGACCGGTCTCGCCTTCCATTGCCGGATCGCGGAGGAAAGCCACTTCGACCGCAAGAATTATCCGTACCCCGACCTGGTGAAGGGCTACCAGATCTCACAGTACGATGCCCCCCTCTGTTCAGACGGCTACGCCGAGTTGCCGGACGCGGCCGGCGCCCGGCGCATTCGCATCAAGCGCATCCATCTGGAAGAGGACACCGCCAAACTCACGCACGCCCGCGATGAATACGGCGCGGGCGTGAGCCTGGTGGATGTCAACCGGGCCGGTGTTCCCCTCATGGAGATCGTCAGCGAGCCGGACCTGCGCACCCCGGAAGAGGCGCGCCAGTACCTACAGGGGTTGCGCTTGCTGCTGACGACCATCGGTGTGACGACCGGCAACCTGGAAGAAGGAGCATTCCGGGTCGACGTCAACGTGTCCTTGCGTCCAACCGGCAGCACCGAGTACGGGGCCAAGGTCGAGGTCAAGAACCTGAACAGCTTCCGTGCAGTACAGCGGGCCCTGGAGTTCGAGGTGACTCGCCAGACGGCGGCGCTGGCGGCGGGGCAAACGTTGCCGCAGGAGACGCGTGGCTGGGTGGACGACCGCGGTGTGACGGTCTCTCAGCGCACCAAAGAGTCGGCGCACGATTACCGCTACTTTCCCGAGCCGGACCTGCCCCCGCTGCAGATCACCGCCGCTGCCATTGAGGGGTTGCGCGCCGCCCTTCCCGAACTGCCGCAGGCGCGCGAGCAGCGCCTCATCACCCGGTTCGGCCTGACGCTCTACGAGGCCGGGGTGCTGGTCGCGGATGTCGCGCTGGCCGGCTACTACGACACCCTGGTTGCGGCTGGCGCGGACCCGAAACGCGGCGCGAACTGGCTGCTTAACGATCTGCTCGGCCTGCTGAAGAGCCGTGATGAACGCATTGATACTACACGCATCACCGCTACTCGCCTGGCGGCTCTGTTGGTTCTTGTTGAGAACGGGTCCATCAGTACTGCCGGAGCGCGGCAGGTGCTGGCTCGTATAGCCGAAAGCGACGACTCACCGGCAGGGATCGTCACCGCCGAGGGGCTGGCGCAGGTTAGCGACAGCGCCGAGTTGGAACGGCAGATCGAAGCGGCTATTGACGCCAACCCCAAACCGCTGGCCGACTACCTTGGCGGCAAAGAGGCTGCCTTCAGTTCCTTCATTGGTCCGGTGATGAAGGCGACACGCGGCAAGGCCAACCCGGCGCAGGTGCGGGAGCTGTTGCGCGTAGCGCTGGAACGGCGGCGCTGAGGGATCTACTCGCAGGTCACGCCAAGAGTACCAGTGATCGTCGGCTCGCCATATAATCCTTTGCTGGTGGCTCGCTCTGGCGATAGGCAGCGGTAAGGGTAATGGTGGCGCGTTGTAGCCGGCAGCACGCCGTTCGCCAGACCTTGCCTCTTGCTGCATTACTTACCGCCTTTCTGGCCACCGCTGTCGTCTACAGCCTGGTCGTGCCCCTGTGGGAAGCCCCTGACGAACCCGAACACTTCCAGTATGTGCGCTATCTCGTGCAGCAACATGCCCTGCCGACGCAGTTACCGACGATACTGACGAACGGCAACAACGAAGCCAAGCAACCGCCGCTGTACTACCTGCTGGCGACTCCCTTTGTCGCCGGTATTGATCTGAGTGACGCCCTAAACATTCGCATCAATCCGCATGCCGGATGGGCGGGAGCGCCGGATGGCACGGCCGTGGCGATGCATGAGCTGGACGAAGGCTGGCCCTACCACGGGGTCTTCCTCGCCGGCCATCGTGCCCGCCTCCTCTCGGTGCTGTTGGGTACGCTGACGGTTTTCCTGACCTACGGCATCGCCGCGAATGCCACGAGCAGTCGGCGAATGGGCCTGTTTGCGGCCGGCCTTGCTGCCTGCCTGCCAGGGTTTCTGTTTGCCTCCGCAGCGATTAGCAACGATACGCAGGCGGACACGCTGGCAGCCGCCCTGGTCTTCGTTGCTTTACGGACGACCCCGGCGACGGACCGCCGCCAGGCAGCCCTCTTTGGCACACTCAGTGCCCTGGCGTTGCTGACAAAATTGACGACAGCGCCGGCGATTGGCATCGGCGCGATCATTCTCTGGAATCGGTCGGGGACAGAGCGACACGTCAGGCGCGTTCTCGTCGCCGCACTCCCCGTATTGGCGGCCTTGTTGTTTTGGGTTTGGCGCGTCGCCCAAGGCGAGCGACAGGTGTTGGGAAAACAAGCAGCCTGGCCACCGGCATGGCCGGGTAGCGCCGGCCCGCCGGACTGGTCAGTGCCGCTCCTTTTTCTGCACAACTTCTGGCATACCTTCTTCGGAGTCTTCAGTTGGGGCAGCATCCCGCTGCCTGCACCCCTGTACGTCATCTACAGCGTGTTGTTCGGAATCGGTCTCTTCTTCGCGGTCCCAGCCATCCTTCCGCGACGCTGTGACCCGTTCGGGCAAGGGACGGGGACACTGTTCTGGCTATGGTCGGCAATGCAACTCGCCAGCATGGCCGTGGCGGCCGCCCTCGTGGTTGGTTCTCGAGTTGGCTATGATCACAGTCGGCTCTTTTACCCCGCACTCCCGGCCGTGTGTACCCTGGTTGCCTACGGTTGGAGCCGAGTCGCGACGCTGCAGCCGCGCCTGCGCGCGGCGGCGCCCGTCGTCATCGCCCTGGCAGCAGTCGTTGCAGCGGTCATCCCTTTTCGGGTGATCCGGCCGGTGTACGCTCCACCCTGGAGGGTGAGCGACCGTCCGCCGGCGACGGCGGCCAGGGTGCTGGACGCTCGCTTTTTGGACAGCGTCACCCTGGTCGGCGTGCAGTTTCCGAGTGGTCCGCTGACTGCCGGTTCGGGCATCTACGTCTGGTTCTACTGGCTGGTCCAGCGCCCCATGCCGGACGGCGTGTGGCTCTTCGTCCACGTTGTCGACGATCAGGGCCGGACTGCCGCTGCCTTTGACGGTGTTCCGGCATCCGACACGCTGCCGCCCCGCTATTGGCTTCCGGGCGACGTGATCTACGAGCGCGAGGTCCTGACGCTGCACAGCGATGCGCAAAGCGGCAGCTATGCCGTTAAGATGGGTTGGTATAACCCGAAGAGCGGGGTGCGGGTGCCGGTCGTCGCTGGCGGCACGGAGGTGCGCGCCGGCACCTTGCAGGTGGTTGCCGCAGCGTCGCCGCGCTCCGCTCGTCGTGCCGTGCCTTGATGCGAGCTGCACGCCCATTTTCGCTACAGAGCTACCGTCCATTGGCCGCCGGCCTCTGCGCCATTGCCTGGCTCCTGCGGCTGCACGCCATCGGTCGGCAAAGACTCTGGTACGACGAGGCCTTGAGCGTGGCGCAGGCGCGCGAAAGCCTCCCGCGTCTGATCGCCGACCTTGCCCAGCACGACGTCCATCCGCCACTGTATTTCAGCCTCTTGCACTACTGGATGCTGGCCGTTGGCGACTCGGAGCTGGCGGTGCGGCTGCTCTCGGCCTGTTTCAGCACCCTGGCGGTGGCTGTCTGCTACGCGCTCGCGGCGCGTCTGGGTGGAAGGCTGGCCGGAACGTCCGTTGCCGTCTGCGCCACTGTTAGCCCGCTCCTGATCTATTACGGGCAGGAGACGCGGATGTACGCGCTGCTGGCGGTGCTCGCCACGCTGGCCGGTTACGCCTTCTTCCGTGCCGTCCAGGGAGAATCCAGGTGGTGGCTTGCCTATCTGGCCTTCCAGTCGGCCGCGCTCTGGACCCAACTCTACGCAGCGTTACTGTTCGCTGCGCTCAATCTCTGGTACGTCGGTCGCATCGCCTATCAGGTCAAGTCGGTTGGGGGCACAGGCCGCGCCTTCAGTTGGCAACAGTACTTCGTGCAGTACCGGCACTGGGCGCTCAGTCAGGTTGGCGTCCTGCTCCTGTTCCTGCCCTGGTTTCCCGTTGCCCGGGGCAATTTCCAGCACTACACCAGCCCCGGCCTCGGTAGCTCTCTTGGGACAGTGCTGCGTCGAACCGTCCTCGTCTTCGCGCTCGGTTACCCAGCGACGAACCCCACCACGCCTACCTGGTTGCCGGCCACCTTGACCGGCTTGACCCGCGCCCCAGCCCTGTACGTACCGTTCTTGCTGGCGGTAGCCATGGGAGCCATTGCGGCGATCGTCAGACGGCGCTTCTATACGCTGGCCTGGCTGCTGCTGCCGGTGGTCGGCATCACGCTCGCCTCGGTCGGCAAGCGTGACTTCAACGCGCGCTACCTCATGGAAGCCGCGCCGGCAGCGTTGGTACTGGCTGGAACGGGCATCCTCTGGTTGTGGCATAGCAGGGGCACAAGGGTTGCCGGCGTCCTCCTTGCGCTGGCCGTATTGAGTGCCGATGGGCTCACCGTGTCCAGGATGTATGCTGACCCTGCCTATGCTCGCGACGACAACCGCGGCGCAGTGGCCCTGATCGCCCAGGAGGCAATTCCAGGAGCCGTTGTTGTGCTCGATGCTTCCTACATGGAGCCGGCGTTCCAATACTATGCCCGCGACCGCTGGCCGATCAGCCACCTTCCGGCTGTCCTGCCAGCTCACCCGGCCGGTGTGGACGGCTACCTGGCGCAATTTACCAGGGCACGGACGCAAGTCTGGCTCGTGCTCTGGCAGGACTACTATTCCGATCCCCACAGGGTCGTCTGGAACTGGTTGTTACAGCACTTCTATGTCGCGGAGTGGCAGGATTTCCAGGGCGGCATCAAAGTGCTCCGGTTTGACGCCTTACCTGCGAACGGCCTGCAATCCGCCGACGTGACGCTTGGCAACACCCTCCGCCTGCAGGGCTACGCCGTACACCGCGGCCCAGCCGCCGGCATCATGGACCTCGACCTCTACTGGTACGCCATACAGCGGCCGGCGATTGATTTATTGATTTCTCCATCGCCACCCACCTGATTGATGCCGCCGGCAACGACTTTGGCAACGCCGACGGCCCACCCGATGCCGGGCGCCTGCCGGCGACGAGTTGGCAGAGGGGCGACCTCGTCCACACGGTCTCTGAGATGACGTTACTTCCCTGGACCGCTCCAGGCGCGTATCGGACGCAAGTTGTCGTCTATGACCCCAAGACGCTGCAGCCCCTGTCTGCTGCCGGCCCAGGAGCAATTCCCGGAGGTGTTCTTCTGCCGACACGCTTGCCGGCAGCAACTTCTACGCCGGCGTCTATCGGCCTTCCAGCAGAGGCGACTCCTATCGCCGCCACCGTCGGTAGCGCCGGTGTGCTCGCCGGTTATACGCTGGCGAGCAGCGGGCAGAACGTCCTGCTTACCTTGTTCTGGCAAGCGTCGGGCAAGACTGCCCAACCACTCAAGGTGTTTGTCCAGGCTCTGGACGCCGGAGGACACCTGATCGCCAGTGGCGATAGCGACCCAGTCAGCGGTGCGGCGCCGACGACCGCATGGACGGCGGAAGAGCGAATCCGCGATATCCACCGTCTCACCTTGCCCGTTGGGAAACCGGTCGCGGCGTATGTGGTGGGTCTGTACGATCCGGTGTCCGGGGTTCGGCTGCCCATCACGCTCGCTGATGGCTCTTCGGCGCCAGATGCGGCGCTGCATCTGGCGGCCCCGCCGCGGCCGTAACCTGGCCTCAAGGCGCCAGCGGCCTGCTGATGAGAACGGTCCCTGCCGTCACTTCATGGCCTCCCCCGGCCAGCGGCACGCGCGCCAGTTTTCTGATCGTACTAGCCGACCTTGACCTGGTACTGTCCCGCCGCCGCGTCGCCGCGGAATGTCAGTGTTTCACGGTCGACGATTACGTCACCATGCCGCCAATAGGACAATGGCAATGTGTTACAGAGCGATAGAGTGGAGGGCCATCAAAAGCTGCCGCCGTCTGACCACGATCGTTCACCATGTGGACAAAGAGCCAGGTGCCGTCAGGCAGCGGGTGTTGCACCCGCCAATAGAAGGTGAGCCGTGTCCCCTGGCCGGCGCCGACCGGACCGACGGGGAGTTCCACGCCGGCTAACGTCACACTGCCCATAAAATCACCGCGCATCACCGGCGTCGCGGCGGCCGGGACGCGATCACCAACCGGATATGGCGGCGGGTAAGCCGGGCGAATGATCAGCCATGGGATGGCGAGAGCGGCAGTGGCGGCGAGCGTCCAGCCGTAGGTCACTTAGGAGCCGTCACGGAATAAC